>CAYQOD010000105.1:0-6866 GCA_964419065.1 uncultured Thermodesulfobacteriota bacterium
CGGCATACGAGATCGTGATGTGACTGTTGTTCAGGCGTGTGCTCTTCTGATCTGCCCCCCCACCTTCGTCATCTTCACCAACTACCCCACCGGTGTCCGTGCCCCGTACAAACGGTATCTGAGCAACCGACTCAGAGAGGATTTCGGCTTTGTCGGAAATCCCCTCCGCCTGATCTTCAGAAGGAAATAGATGGGTGAGCCATGTCGGTGACAAAAATTGTCATACTCATGTGAGCCTTTTGTGGTAAATAATACCAATAGGTATAATTCATGCAATACGGTATAATGATATCTACTTGAATTATTTGAATAATTGATCCTCACTGTATGGGTGCCACATGGCATGCCTCTTGCTTGATTACGAATAGAATGTTTCTCTCAGATAGTAAGCAAGGGTTTGAGCATGGACGTAAAGCGCAACCGGTTTCCCCATACTTCCATCGCCACTGCATCCTCACACCTGGATGGGTGCGATGCAGACCTGAGCCAAGCCTGGGGATTCATCCATCAACAGGCCGTGATTATGTCCTTTCTCACACAAATGGAGATCTTTGATCCGGCCTTGTTGAAGCAGTGTCGCTCGGTGGCCCACTACACCGTGCTGATGGCCCAAAGCTTAGAGTTCGCACCAGAAGAGGAGAATAAGCTCCTGAACAGTTCCCTCCTGTATGATCTAGGGATGATAGGTATAGACAGACGGATCAGAGAAAAAAGGGGCAATCTGACCCCCCAGGAATGGGAGATTATCCGGGCCCACCCTTTGAACGGTGTAAAGATACTCTCCCATTTCCCCTTTTTTTGTGAGATCCTCCCAGTCGTCATGCACCACCACGAGTGGTATGACGGTACGGGGTATCCAGACAGTCTCATGGGAGAGGATATCCCCCTTCTGTCCAGGATAATCATGATAGTCGATGCCTTCGTCGCCCTGACCACTGACCGCCCTTATCGGGCCGCCCTTACGATCAATAAGGCCCTGGACGTCATTCGTTATAATAAGGGGAGACAGTTTGACCCCAAGCTCATTTACCCCTTTATTAAAGTGGTCTCGGAGGATTTCTACAGGAGATATTAGGTAAGCGGAGGGGCCGCACGGTTTTGAGGGCCGTAGACTGACAAGATTGTAGATTCCCCTTTTCATCGGTCCCTTTGGCATTCGACAGAAGTGCCATAAATCAACCCTATCCCTTCTGGAGTTCACCGCTGCTCACAGGCCAATCTTGACCTGCCAGGCAGCATTATACTATAGTAGCGGGTTATGGCAGGAGTCGGTAGATTATTTGCGTTACTCACGTCTCGGATGCAGAAGACGAAGACACCTGATTCACTGTCAAGGAGACCCGAGAAGAGATGCCCGCGCCATGTCGCAGCATGGATGGCGCTGGTGGTGTTGCTTGTCTCTGCTCACGGTTGTACCCACGTTGCTCCGCGGCCGAAGAACGCGCTGCGCACTGTTTTCTATGCCACACCCCGTGCCGACGGGGTCGATACCGAGGCATTCTCACACGCGATGGATCAGGTTACCGGCACGGAATTGGTCTCAGGTAACCGCGTGAAGCTTTTAGTTAATGGCGAACAGGCCTTTCCAGAGATGCTTGGTGCCCTTGCCAAGGCCAAGAAGCGCATCTCCCTGGAGATCTACAAGATCCGTATGGACGCCGTGGGCAGGCGCTTTGTCAAGGCACTGATCGATGCAGCCAAGCGCGGCGTGACCGTTCGGTTTCTCTATGATGCGTACGGGAGCCGCACGGTCAGCGGCCAAGATTTGGATGCCCTGTGCGCCGCCGGGGCCGAAGTTCGTATTTTCAACCCGTTTATATGGTGGACGCTGTTGCGGGTGAACAACCGCGACCACCGTAAGATCATCGTCGTAGACGGTCGTATCGCCTTTGTAGGTGGACTCAACTTCGCAGAGGAATACGACGGCAATGGGCTCAACGGTTGGCGAGACACGGCGATTATGGTGGAGGGGCCGGCCGCGCTCGAGGCCGAACGGGTCTTCGCCGAGTCGTGGCGCCAGGGCGGCATCGGATTTATCGGCCAGGATCTGCCACTGGTTGGGTTTCGTCCCCTCAAGCGGGTCATTGATGATCCGTTGATATGGTTGTTAGGATGGAACGGGATTTTCGACTCCGCAGAGGACGCCCCCGAGACGAATGGAACTGTGCGCGTGCGCATCGTCTCCTCTGCACCGGACCACCTGAGCAGCACGATTGTCGACAAGTACCTGCTGGCCATCAATTCCGCTCAGAGATCCATTTCCATCACCACCGCATACTTTGTCCCACCACTTACGCTGCGACGGGCACTTGTGGATGCGGCCAAGCGCGGGGTTCGAGTGCGGCTCATCCTGCAGGGGTCGACCGACGTCCCGACTGTGCGCACCGTCAGCACCGGCTACTACGGAGGATTGCTCAAACACGGGGTGGAGATCTACGAGTGGGAGCAGTCGGTCCTGCATGCGAAGACCATGGTCGTTGACGGCGTGTGGGCGACGGTCGGAAGCGCCAACCTCGACGGCCGTGCCCTCTTTCTGAGTTATGAGGCGAACGTGGCGGTAGTTGATCATACGTTTGCGGTTGCCATGGAGGCGCAGTTTGAAAGGGACCTTGAGCACTGCCGGCGGGTGACATTGGATGAATGGAAGGAACGTCCTTTTACTCAGAAGGTCGTGCAAATCCTGCTTACGCCGTTTGTAGGACAGTTCTGAACAAAAGGGAGATGACCCGATCCCTAGGGGAGCGAGAGGATGTTCGGCTCCCCATCCGTGATGGCGATGGTGTGTTCAAAATGAGCGGAGAGACTTCCGTCAGCGGTGACTACCGTCCATCCATCCGTGAGGACCCTCACCTCCCAGGTACCCACATTGATCATCGGTTCTATCGCCAAGACCATGCCGGACTTCAGCCTGGGGCCGTGATGGGGAGGGCCGAAATTGGGCACCTGAGGGTCCTCGTGCAGGCTGTGCCCTATCCCATGTCCCACAAATTCCCTCACCACGGAAAAACCGGCGGATTCCACGTATGACTGAATGGCGTGGGAGATATCGAGGAGGCGATTGCCATCCTTCGCCTGCTCAATCCCCTGGTGGAGGGCCTGCTGAGTCACCACCATGAGTTTGGCGGCCTCCTGGTTCACCTCCCCCACGGGCACGGTAATGGCAGCATCACCATAGTATCCATCGAGATAGATGCCCAGGTCCAGGCTCACGATCTCCCCTTCTTTCAACCTGCGGGGGCCGGGGATACCATGGACCACCTCCTCGTTGACCGAGGCGCAGAGGGTGTTCGGGTACCCTCGGTACCCCTTGAAGGCAGGGGTGCCTCCTGCCTCCCGTATCGAGCGTTCCGCGACCTTGTCCAACTCTCTGGTGGTGATACCCGGCCTGATCATTTCTTTCAACTTCCACAGGATCTGCGCCACAATGCGGTTGCTCCGGCGCATGATCTCGATCTCATCTTTGGTCTTGATATAGATCATACCACGGTAACTATAGCCAAAAGGACTCCATGAAGTCAATCTCCTCACGTCCTTGATCTCCCTTTTCTTTTCCATTATAGTAGAGGGCCACAACGGAAGGGATAGCATGGGGCAAAATCTCGTCGAGAAGATCATAACATCCCACATGGTATCCGGGCGTACAGCGCCAGGGGAGGAGATCGCCATCTCCATCGACCAAACCCTGACGCAGGATGCCACGGGGACCCTCGTCTATCTGGAACTGGAGGCCATGGGCCTCGAGCGGGTAGCCACCGAGCTGTCCATCAGCTACGTCGATCACAACACCCTGCAGACAGGGTGTGAGAATGCCGACGACCATCTCTATTTGCAGACGGTGGCCGCAAAGTATGGACTCTATTTCTCTCCCCCGGGCAACGGCATCTGTCATCAGGTCCACCTGGAGCGGTTCGGTGCACCTGGGAAGACACTGCTCGGTTCGGACAGCCATACCCCTACTGCCGGCGGCCTGGGTATGCTCGCCATCGGGGCAGGAGGGCTCAATGTGGCCCTGGCCATGACGGGTAGGCCCTTTGTCCTCCGCATGCCCGAGGTCGTCCGGATTGATCTTAACGGTCATCTCTCGCCATGGGTGGCGGCTAAAGACGTGATTTTGGAGATCTTGAGGAGGCTCTCCATCACAGGGGGGCTGGGGAAGATCATTGAATATGGGGGATCAGGGGTACAGGGGTTGAGCGTGCCAGGGCGCAGCACCATCACCAATATGGGGGCTGAGCTCGGGGCTACCTCCTCCATCTTTCCCAGTGATGATCAGACCAGACGATTTCTCAGGGTCCAGGGACGTGAGCGGGACTGGATGCCCCTGACGGACGACGATAACGCCCACTATGACGGGGAACTCTCCATCGACCTCTCGCAGTTGGAGCCGCTCGTGGCCCTCCCCCACGGTCCCGATAGCGTCCGTACAGTCCGAGAGTGCGAGGGGATAAAGGTTCACCAGGTGATCATCGGCAGTTGTACTAACTCCTCGTATGAGGACCTGGCGCGGGTGGCCACGGTATTGGAGGGCAAGCGGATCCACCCTGAGGTAAACCTGGTCGTCGCGCCAGGGTCTCGTCAGGTGCTACAGATGATGGCCCAGCGGGGTGCGTTGACCCGCCTCATCGCCGCAGGGACACGGATCCTGGAGGCCACCTGCGGTCCCTGCATCGGCATGGGGCAAGCCCCTCCCTCAGGAGGGGTAACACTGCGCACCTTCAACAGGAACTTTAAGGGGCGCAGCGGGACCGCCGATGCAGAGATCTACCTCTGCAGCCCGGAGACGGCCGTCGCCTCCGCCCTGGCAGGCGAGATCACCGATCCCCGCTCTCTGGGTGAGGCGGTGAAGGTCTCCTGGCCGAAACGATTTTGGAGGGGGACAGATCTGATCGTACCTCCTCACCCCCATCCCGAGGAGGTCCAGGTTATCCGCGGCCCCAACATCCGGCCATTGCCTGAGTCCCCCCCCATGCCCCAGAAGGTGGAGGGGGAGGTCATCATCAAGGTGGGCGACGACATCACGACCGACGACATCCTGCCGGCAGGTCCACGGGTCCTGCCGCTTCGCTCCAACATCCCCGCCATTGCCGAGTTTGTCTTCTCAGGGATCGACCCCTCCTTCTCCTCAAGGGCTAGAGAGAAGAGGGTTGGGATCATCGTGGGGGGTGTCAACTATGGGCAGGGGTCCAGCCGAGAGCATGCGGCGCTGGCGCCGCGGTACCTGGGGATCATGGCGGTCGTTGCCATTAGCTTCGCCCGCATCCACCTGGCTAATCTGATCAACTTTGGTGTCATCCCCCTGCTGTTCTCCAGCGAGGAGGACTACGGGAGGATCGATCAGGGGGATCACGTCGTTATTACCTTAGACGATCTGACGGGAGGGATCACCCTCCGCAACGAGACAAGGGGTATAACCTTCATCCTGGCCCATTGCCTGCGCCCCCGGGATATCGCCATCCTCAAGGCAGGGGGGATGCTCAACCTGGTCAAGGAGGGGGCAGCTCGGCTGTAAGGGGCTGGCTGATGAGCGGCAGCAATAGCCGAGAGGGTGAGAGGGATCAGGTACGGTCGCCTGTCCTGTACATTCCCGCTTGTAACTCATGAGGACAGGGTGGATGGCAACGGGAGCGAACGTTATGACGACCATCAAGCTGGGTATCAGTTCTTGCCTGATCGGGGAAAGGGTCCGTTGGAACGGTGAGCATAAGCTGGATCGATTTCTCACCGATACGCTGGGGAAGTTCGTCCAGTATCTATCCGTCTGCCCCGAGGTAGAGTGTGGTTTCGGTGTTCCCCGAGAGTCCGTTCACCTGGTGGGTGATCCGCGGGCACCTCGGCTCATCACCACGCGCACCAACCAGGATCATACAGAGCGTATGCTCCGGTGGGCGCGCAGGAGGGTCTGCGAACTGGAGCAGGAAGGGCCGAGTGGTTTTATCTTTAAGAGCAAATCGCCCAGCTGTGGCACGAAGCAGGTGAAGGTCTACAATGAAAAAGGGGTGTCGGCACGGAAAGGGATGGGATTCTTTGCCCGTGCCGTTACGGAACACTTTCCGCTGCTTCCGGTGGAGGATGAGGAGCGTTTTCATGATCCCGAGCTGCGCGAAAATTTTCTCGAGCGCATCTTCACCATGAAACGGTGGCGGGAGATGGTGACACGCGAACAGGGCTTGAGTGACCTCGTAAATTTTCATACCGGGCACAAACTGTTGATCCTCTCCCATAGTCCCCGGCATTACCGGGATATGGGGCGATTGGTTGACCACGCCAACGAGCTTCCCGTTAAGGTGCTCTACAAACAGTACCAACAACTTCTCATGGAGGCGCTGCTGCTGAAGGCGACGTCGGCAAAACACGTTACTGTCCTGCAGCATATCATGGGGTATTTCAAAAAGGAACTCTCCCCCTATGAGAAGCAGGAGTTATGGGAGGTCATCGATCATTATCGTCAGGGAGACGTCCCTCTCATCGTGCCGGTGACCCTCATCAACCACTACGTGCGCCGCTACGATCAGCCATATCTCAAGCAACAGTACTATCTGAACCCGCCTCCCCTGAAGCTCCAGTTACTGAGTTATGCCTGAGGTTCATGAGCGTACCAGCTATGCTGGAACAGAGGGGTACCGCATGCGTCTAGCCGTCGCCCGCCGGAGACCACGAACAGAAAAGACCATTCCTGCACCACCGAAACTCAGCGACGGTCAGATACGTCGGTTTCGAAAGCAGGTCTATGATTACTATCGACACCACGGACGCGACCTTCCGTGGCGAAAGGCGACCGATCCGTATCGAATCCTCATCTCGGAGGTCATGCTGCAACAGACCCAGGTTGCCAGGGTCATAGAGAGATATGAGCGATTTATTCGCAC
>CAYQOD010000106.1:0-6801 GCA_964419065.1 uncultured Thermodesulfobacteriota bacterium
CGCTGACCGATGTTGGTCTCCTGGAGATAACGCGAGAGGATTTTGAGGAGGTCCAGAAAATTTATCCCACTATCTCTGAAGTCCTCCTAGAATTGTATAAAAAGCGGGTAGTGGATACCATCCTTGCCTTATCTCCACCCTTTAATGCCATGCGTCCCCGGGATAGGAAGCGTCTCGTAGAGAGATTTTCCCACCGGGTGATGGAACCGGATACCGTGCTGATACGAGAGGGGACCCCTCCAAGTTTTCTTTATCTCATCAAGTTGGGAAGGGTGGAGGTTTTCGCTGAAGAGGAGGGTAAGAGGATCACCTTGGGCTATCTCACGGCAGGGGATATCTTCGGCGAGATATCGCTCATTTTAGGAAGAGAGCATACCGCCTCTGTGAGGACGGTGACCCGCACGGAGCTCTTGGTGGCCTCCAAGGAGGATGTGGAGGAGATAATGAGTTTCTATCCTCAAGTAAAAGAGCAACTGAAGCAATATAGTCGTGAGCGGTTGGAGGAAACAACGGATATGATCCTCACATCGCGGGATGTAGGTGAGCAATGGATTTGAAACACCGGGGGGTATCACCGTTAGTTCAAGTGCGGGGGCTCCGTAAGATTTTTAAAAAGGGAGGAACAGAGATTCATGCCCTCAAGGGTATAGACCTCGCCGTGAACAGGGGGGAGATGGTGGTGGTCGTGGGGACCTCTGGAGCGGGAAAGAGTACCCTCCTTCATATCCTGGGGACCCTGGACAGACCTTCACACGGTAAGGTTCTCTACCAGGGTGAGGATATATTCGGCCGTCCAGAAGAGGCCTTGGCTGAATTCAGGAACAGGGAGATAGGTTTTGTCTTCCAGTTCCACCATCTCCTTCCCGAGTTCGATGCCTTGGAGAATACCATGATGCCCGCCCTGATACAGGGGATGGACAGGAAGGGGGCTCGGCAGAAGGCAGAGGAGATCCTGGTAGAGGTAGGTCTGAAGGACCGGATCTGGCATAAACCGGGGGAGCTATCAGGAGGAGAGCAACAGCGGGTAGCCGTAGCGAGGGCCCTGGTGTTACATCCCGCCCTCCTCTTGGCCGACGAGCCGACCGGCAATCTGGACAGCAAGACAGGGGAGCGGATCATGGACCTAATCTTCTCCCTCAATCAGGCGAAGGGGATTACTCTGGTTATCGTCACCCACAACGAGACCTTGGCCCGACGTTTCCCCCAGCGCATTTCCCTGGCAGACGGAAGGGTGGTCTGACGCTGTCGTCTCGGAGAAAGACGGCCCACGACAACGGAGGAGGCGATAGACCTTTGTCCTTCGGGGCTGTTTGTGCTATACAGCAGGCGGTGACCCCCCTCATGAGGGTTTACAAAAGGATGAATATCTGTTATGAGAAGGATGCACGGTAGCTCTGGAAGGAGACATGGGGACATGAGAAAAAGGGGGGCTTTATCCCTTCCCTTTTTATTTTTATTCCTTTTCTTGATCGTGGTTTCCTCGGGGTTCGCCCAGCAGGGTTTAGTCAGGAGGATCGTGATCTTCGGCAACGAGAGGATCAGCGAGGAGGTGATCCTCCATGAGATCAAGAGCGCCGTGGGAGAACCCCTTTCCAAAGAAAGGATCCGTGATGATGTCAAGGCCATTTACCAACTGGGGTACTTTCGTGATGTACAGGTTGATGTATCCGAGACAGACGAGGGAGTGATCCTCACCTTCGCAGTGATCGAGAAGCCCTTCGTGGAAGATGTCGTTATTTCAGGCAACCTCAAGGTGGACAGGAAGGATATCGAGGAGGTCATCGAGATCAAGAGGGATTCTGTATTGGACATGGATGCGGTCCGCTCCAGTGTGAAGGAGATCAAGAAGCTCTATACCTCCAAACGGTACTATGGGAGCGAGGTGACGTACCGCGTAGAAATCATCACGGGGAATAAGGCGGTGGTCTATTTTGACATCGCCGAAGGGGTCAAGGGCTATATTAAGACGATACAATTCGTGGGGAATAAGGCCTTCAGTGCGAGAAAGCTCAAAAGCATTATGAAGACCAAGAAGAAGGGGTTGCTCTGGTGGGCCACCAAGTCGGGTACCTTGGAGACGGATGTCTTAGAGGTAGATTGTAACAGGATAAGGAGCCTCTATCGCGATTACGGCTATGTGACGGTGAACGTGAGTGAACCCGAGATCACCCTGAGCACGGACAGAAAATCTATCCTTATCACCATCAGGATTGAAGAGGGCGACCGATATAGGCTCGGAAGCCTCGATATTACAGGGGATCTTTTGACCTCCAAAGAAGATCTCCTGAAGGGGCTCACGATTCAGGTTGGAAAGTACTACCGTTCCTCCCTCGTTCATAAAGATCTCCTGTGGTTGGCCGATCGATATGCCGATGAGGGGTATGCCTATGTCGATGTAGCCCCCCTGACCCGACTTGACCGAGAGCAGAAACTTGTGCACCTGGTCTTCAAGATAGAGAAGGGGATTACGGTACACATCAATCGTATAGAGATCAAGGGTAACACCAAGACTAGGGATAAGGTGATCAGGAGGGAGTTGAAGGTGGCCGAAGGGGATCTCTATAGCTCCACCTTGCTTCGGAAGAGCCGCCAGCGGGTCAAAAAGACGGGACTTTTCAAAGAGGTGGATTTTGCTGCCGGTCCCACCGAGAAGAAGGAACTCATCGACCTGGACATCAGGGTTGAGGAGATGGAGGCGGGGGCGTTGAAGTTCGGCGCGGGATACAGCTCCGTTGTTGGTGTAGTGGGGAACGTCTCTGTTTCCCATAAGAATCTGTTTGGATTGGGATACAAGGGTTATGCCAACGTAAAAATTGGTGAACGTGTGCAGGATTTTTCACTGGGGTTCACCGATCCGCGCGTCCTGGACACCCAGATATCCGCCGGGTTTGATGCCTTTAATGAGACCACTGAGTATAGGACCTACGATGCCCGGATGACGGGAGGGGATTTCAGGATCGGCAGGGAGATCACGGATACTATCAGGGCGGACCTCGTCTATCTGTATGAGCGGGTGAAGATATTCGATATCGATGATGATGCCTCTGAGTACATCAAGTCCCAGCGGGGGACGACCGACACCAGCAAGGTCACCCTCACCGTCACCAGAAACACCATCGATGATATCTTCAACCCGACGAGGGGATCGGAGATATGGGTCTCTGGGGCCGTTGCCGGCCTCGGAGGGGATAACTATTTTTATAAGGCCAGGAGCGGGATCAGCTGGTTTCACCCTATTATCGGCGACCTGGTTTTACAATTAAGAGGGAATATTGGAGTCGTCAGGGGATATAATGACAGAGAAGTCCCACTGGGAGAGAAGTTCTATGTAGGAGGGATCAGGTCGTTGCGGGGATTCGAGTATGGGATGGCCGGGCCCCTGGATGAGAAGTACGACCCCATCGGGGCCCTCAATATGCTGGCCTTCTCCACAGAGCTTTCCTATCCTTTGAGCAAGGCCCTTGGACTGAGGGCGGCGGCATTCTACGACGTCGGCAAAGGATGGGATGATGGACGGACAGGACGAGAATCCAATGATAGTTTCACCCCCCTGCGGCACGCCGTCGGGGCGGGTATCCGCTGGTATTCCCCCCTGGGGCCTATCCGCATCGATTGGGGGTATAACCTCAACCCAATCGACCATCGCGGGGAGAAGACCAACGTATGGGATTTCTCCATGGGGGTGACGTATTAGTAGACAACGTTCATTGATCCATTGGGACCTTGTGAATGAAGGCC
Organism: uncultured Thermodesulfobacteriota bacterium; assembly: GCA_964419065.1. Classification (GTDB taxonomy): domain Bacteria; phylum Desulfobacterota; class B13-G15; order B13-G15; family RBG-16-54-18; genus CAYQOD01. The sequence goes on from CAYQOD010000106.1 coordinate 3,739, forward strand.
CATATAATAGACGAGAAGAAAGGAGTATAACGATGAAAAGGTATCCTCTCTTTGTAGTGATCATGGCGGTTGGTCTCTCTCTGTTTACCACCCTGGGACATGCCGAGACGGCGAAGATCGCCTTCTTCGATGTCCAGAAGGTTTTGAGTGCGTCTAAACGCGGTATTGAGGAGGGGAAGACCATCCAAGCCAGGAGAGATGCGTTGGACAAGGTTATACAAAAGAAGCAGGATGAGCTAAAGGCCCTGAAGGAGTCATTGGAGAAGAAGGCCGCCATGCTCAGCGATGAGGCGAAGAGGGAACGAGAGAAGGAGTACCAGCAGAAGTTAAAGGAGCTGGACAGATTGGTAAGGGATGCCAATGATGAACTCAAACGGATGCAGAACGAGAGCCTCGGCAAGCTCATGAAGAGCCTCAATCAGGTGGTTAATAAGTTGGGCAAGGAGGAGAACTACACCCTGATCTTGGAGGTGAGCATCATCGCATATGCCCCTGAAGAGATCGACATCACCGACAAGGTGATCAAGGTCTTTGATGCCGCCAAGGAGTAGGGCCCTATGGAGCGAAGCCTCAAAGACCTGGCCCATGAGGTTGGGGGGAGGGTGAGGGGGGGTGATTCGGTCTTGATCTCGGGGGTGGCCGGGATAGAGGAAGCTGCGGAGGGTGATATCACCTTTGTCAGCAATGAAAAGTTTCTCCCCAAATTAAGGGAGACCGCGGCCTCAGCTGCCATCGTCTCCGAGGAGATAGCGGATGTCTCCCTCCCCCTCCTGATCGTCCCCAATCCCCTCTTGGCCATGGCCAAGATCCTCACCCTCTTCGCCCAGCAACCTTATTCACCGGGGGGTATCTCACCCCACGCCTGGATCAGCCCGTCGGCACGGTTGGAGGAGGAGATTACCATCTACCCCTTTGTCTATGTGGGGGATGAGGCACGGATCGCCTCACGGGTTACCGTCTATCCCGATGTCTATATCGGTGCCCACGCTGAGATCGGTGAAGACACCACCATCTACCCCAATGTAACCATCTACCCCCACTGTGTTGTGGGAAAGAGGGTGATCATCCATGCAGGCGCAGTCATCGGGGCCGACGGCTTTGGGTTCGTCAGGGATGGGGAGGTGAACTATAAGATTCCGCAGGTGGGAATCGTGGAGGTTGAGGATGATGTAGAGATCGGGGCCAACTGCTGCCTCGACAGGGCCACGTTTGGGAAGACCCTGGTAGAGAGGGGGGTGAAGATCGATAATCTCGTTCAGATCGCCCACAATGTGCGGATAGGGGCGCATAGCGTCATCGTGGCCCAGGTAGGGATCTCTGGGAGCACGAAGGTGGGGAAGAACGTCACCTTGGCAGGGCAGGTAGGCCTGGTGGATCATATCGAGATCGGGGATAACGTCATTGTCGGGGCCCAATCCGGGGTCACCAAGGATGTTCCGCCTCATCAGGTCGTTTTGGGGAGTCCCCATCTGCCGTACCGGCACTTTATGCGGGTGGCCGCTATATGGTCCAGGCTTCCGGAGATGAAGAAGGAGTTGGATCTCTTGCGCAAGCGGGTGGAGGAGTTGGAAAAGGGTGAAGTTTGAATCTTCTTCAATTTAATTTGTTGGAATGAGAAGGGTTCAATGGGGATACATACAGGGTTCAAGGATTCCAGGATTCGAGGGCTTGCGGCGAGCCCTTCGACCAATATCTCAGGGCTACGAGTCAGACCGAGTAGCCCTTCGACCAATATCTCAGGGCTACGAGTCAGACCGAGTAGCCCTTCGACCAATATCTCAGGGCTACGAGTCAGACCGAGTAGCTTAGCCGAGCGGTTCTCGTGTATCTCCACTCGACTACTGGACCCCTGGAACCCTATGAGATGAGTCCTCGGCCCCTTTTTAGCAGCTTTTTGGTAAAGAGCTAGAATTTCAAGAGAGGGTTTCGATGCTCGATGTTAAGGAGATCATGGGTTTCTTGCCTCATCGGTATCCCTTTCTATTTGTCGATCGCATCGTAGAACTGGAGAAGGGCAAGAGGATCGTCGGGATCAAGAACGTTACGATAAATGAGCCCTTCTTCCAGGGGCACTTCCCGGGAGAGCCGGTGATGCCCGGTGTCCTCATCCTCGAGGCCATGGGGCAGACCGCTGGGGTGTTGGCGTATAAGGCCATGGGCGAGGAGGCCGAGGGGAAGGGCGTCTATCTCATGTCCATCAATCGGGTCAAGTTCAGGCGCCCGGTTGTTCCGGGAGACCAACTACGCCTGGAGCTCGACGTGCTCAGACATCGGGGGATGATCTGGGCCTTTAAGGGGAAGGCCTTCGTGGGGGACAAGGTAGTAGCAGAGGCGGAGCTTATGGCCACCATTATGGACAAGGAGGTTGGAGAGGTATGATACACGAGACGGCGGTGGTACATCCGACGGCAGAGGTGGCTGACGGGGTGGAGATAGGACCGTATGCCATCATCGGGGAGGAGGTGAAGATCGGTAAGGGTACTCGGATAGGCCCCCATGTAGTCATCGATAAGTGGACGGTGATCGGGGAGGGTTGTCAGATCTATCAATACGCCTCCATAGGGACCCCTCCCCAGCACCTCAGGTATAACGGGGAGGAGACCTATGTCATTATCGGGGACAACAACATCATCAGGGAGTTTGTGACTGTCAACCGCGGTACCCCCTTCGGCAACGGGAAGACCGTCCTCGGGGATGAGAACTTCATCATGGCCTATGCCCATGTCGCCCATGACTGTATCATTGGGAACCATGTGATCATGGCAAGCTATGCTGGTTTGGCCGGACATGTAGAGGTGGAGGAGTATGCCGTCATCGGGGGGATGGTGGCCATTCATCAGTTCGTCAGGATAGGGACCCATGCCTTTATCGGCGGTGGGACATCCATCGGCATGGACATACCTCCGTACGTAACGGCCTCGGGAATTAGGGCCAAGCTCTATGGCATCAATGTTCTCAATCTGCAGAGGCATAACTTCTCGGATGAGGTCATCAAGGGATTGAGGAAGGCCTACAAGATCATCTTCCGATCCCACCTCACCTTAGAGGAGGCCTTACGGCGGG
>CAYQOD010000107.1:0-6773 GCA_964419065.1 uncultured Thermodesulfobacteriota bacterium
TATAGAATTACGAAAATCAAGGTCTTATGCCGTTTGAATCAAGCTATCATCTTTGTACACAATTAATTGTGTGTTTTTCTGATCTTTATACAACTATTCTCTTGACCCTCTTGATGATCTTTACTAATAATGGAGATGACCGGAGGGTTTACGCCTCTTGCTCTCTCTTTAAACCAGCTCTTCATGGGAAAACGAGATGGAAAAACTACATCCGTACCTCACGATGGCCTTAGAAAGAGGGGCTGATCATGCCGAGGTCATTGAGACGTCGAGCGTTGTCACCGCCCCCTGGGTGAGGCTCAAGTGCCAATTTGGATGTCCTGGATATGGCCGAAGCCTCTGTTGTCCTCCTTATACTCCTACCCCTGAGCAGATGCGCCGGGTCCTCGACGCTTACACTCATGCCATTTTGCTCCACCGCCATTGGCGAAAGGACCGTAACGCTGTGGATGAGTTCAATGAGATGGTGGTCGATGTGGAGATCACCATCTTTCTCGACGGCTATTATAAGGCTTGGGGATTGGGCTGCGGTCCTTGCAGGAGGTGTAAGGAGTGCGATACCTCAGGTAGATGTCTGCAGGCGTACAGGGCACGGCCTTCGATGGAGGCCTGCGGGATTGACGTCTTCAAGACCGCTCGCTCACATGATCTTCCAATCCATGTGGTCCAGAGCCACAAAGAAGAAAGAGATATATTCGGCCTCGTATTAGTAGAATAGAGATCACTCGGTACCCAGCACCCGCCTCCGCCCCTGACAGCAAGATCCCGTTTACCCTCACTACTGTCTTGTACCCTTTATTAATTGGGGGCTGGTGGAAAATAGAGGTAGAACGTGGTACCGCCTGAACGCTCGCAATCCTCTCTCTTTGCGCAAAAGGCACACGAGCTGATCCTTCCAGGACAGATATCACTCTCCTTCGGTATAAACCGGCACCTCGAAGACTCCATGTCTATGCTGAAATGATATCGCTCGGAGAAGATCTTCATGCGCAACAGGTCTGCCCCTCTCCCCCCGGCATTGAAATCAAAAGGCCTCCTTGAGGAATATATCATGGTGTCCTGGGTCGCAAAGAAACCTTCAAATATCCGCCGTTTGGCCTCTTCCACAATGCCGACGCCGTGGTCATGCATTACTAACTCAGTACCCTCCCCCTTCTTTCGCACAGTGATCTCTATCCTCCCCTCATCGGGTGTATTCTCTATGGCGTTCTTTATCAGACCATCGATCACCTTTTGCAGGATATCCGAAGGTATGGAGATTGGCGATGTAGGCTCCAGACGGCTTGTGATCTCCACCTGTCGATGGGAAAAGAGCGGCTTAAGGGCCTCAAGCCTCTTTCTGACGAATTCAGCGGGAAGGATCTCTTCTGGAACGATCTCTTTGGAGCCAAACAGTTCCTCAACGCGTTTCCTGAGGTGTTCAATGAGGGGACCCTCTCCCATCTCCTCAGCGATGAGGGTCTCCAGTTCATAAACGCACTGATCGAGCATCAAGGAAAAGAGGCCAGTGGTCTTATACTCGCTATCCTGCATGATATCTTCCACCTCGTACTGAATATCCGTGATGCGGTCGAGATTTCTTCGAGCCCTCTCGATGGTGGGCCTCCAAGTCTCTTCAGGGAGGCCTGTCAATCGCTTTGTAAGTATCTGTAAGGAGCTCGAGAGGACTGCCACGGGTGTCTTTAATTCATGGGAGAGGTGGTTGATAACATTGTCCTTGGCACGGTTCAAACTGGTTACCTCCCTGTAGGCCTTTTTGAGCTCCTCCGATACCCTCGCGTTCTCAACGGAGAGGGCCACGGTCCCCCCTATCATGTTCAAGAGATCAATGTCCGTCTGGTCAAAGATGCCTTCCTTTTTATTGATGGCACATAAAACCCCGATGATCCGATCGCCGATCCTCAAGGGGACATCAAGCAGACTACGGGATGTGGATCCTAGCTGCTCATCCACGACCGCATAAAAATCGGGGTCTTTGGAGGTATCAGACACAATGACCGGTACTCCTGTCTTTATCACCCTGCCCGATACGCCCTTATCAGCGGGATAGCGGATCTCTTTTGCCCTCTTCTCGGTAGCCCTGTCGTCATAGGCTGCCCCCAAAAAGAAGATCTCCTGCCTCGCCTCATCGAGCAATATGACGATGGCTCCCTCCACGTTTAGTAATCGCTTTATCTCACTGCTGATGTAATCCAAGAGATCTCCCAGGTCAGGGTATGCGGGGAGGGCCATGCTGATACGCAACATGGACTCATTGGTGAGTTGCATCCTCTTTCCGTGCGTGATGTCCCTGAGCATTACGAGTTCTCCAGCCGGCTCGCCGTGGGCTTCTGAGTAGTACGTGGCCGTCACGGCCACATCCAGGATCCGTCCATCCTTCGTCAGCCGCTTGGTTTCATCCTGCAACAGTTTCTTTTCTGCAAAGCATTGCCTGAGTTTTTCAAACTCTGGCTCAAAACCCGGAGGGACATAGGGGATACGTCTCCCCTCCAGTTCCTCAAGCCTCCAACCGAAGGTCTCAGTGAAGGCAGGATTTAAGAAGGAAACTAATCCATCGAGGGTGAACACCACGGTAGGATACGGGATAAAATCGAAGAGTGTCTTCAGGCGCCGTGCCGATGTATGCAGCCGCTCCTCCGCCTTCCTGAACTCGGCAGCTTCTCTCTCTAACGCCTTGACCCTCTGCTCCAATTCTTCATAGGTGGGTTTTTGGGCCATGAAAAAATCCTCCTCTTGCCCTGAGAACATCCTCTATACGTCGCTGACTATCAACTCCACTCTGTCCTGACGTGATGCGCATCACTCTCACGGCTATCCACGATGCCTCACCCGTTCACGAAATTATACAACAGAACAAGAGCCATTGCAGTATCAAACGTTCAAGAGATCATGCCTCATGACGGGAATATTGAAATCCCAACACCACTTTTGTTATGATAGCCTCACATTGTCCTACATCTGAGAAATCTGCATATCGTCCATATATGAGGAGAGATCTCGTGTTTGATTTTCGCGGGTGGATTTGATATGGTTGCAGTCCTCAACAAGGGCGAGCTCATGCCCCGCAGGGTTCAAAAACGGGGGAGATAAACCCGTCTCAGGGCTGAGCTTGAGAGACAACAATCAGGACTACGAAAGAGAAGCTCACATGCAGCGTGACAAAATCAAGATCGACCTGTTAGTTCATGACCTGAAGGTTCCCCTGGTAGTGATCGAGGCCGGAATTAATTCGTTGTTACACAAGCTGGACAAATATGGTCCCCTCACGGAGCAACAGGAGAAGGTCTTGATGCGGGTACTGAGGAATACCAAGGTCATCCAGACGCTGGTAAATGACGTCCTCGAATTAAGCAGATCCAGAGAGGGGGTGGTCAACCTACAAGATTTAAGAATATCAGATCTTATCGAACAAGTTCTGGAAGAAATCTTTGACCTGGTTGACGACAACGCATCAGAGAGGATAAAGACCTGCACCGACCTCTCGCAACTCCAAGGGGTATTACGAGAGACAGGTCTTATGCTCTCCATAACAGAAGACCTCTGGTGTCAACAGGTTTGCCTGGACGAAGCAAAGGTAAAACAGATCGTTAGAAACCTCTTAAACAATGCCTTAAAACACCGAAAAACCCGGGTAGAATTAGAGATTAATACGCAAGAAGATCACCTCGTTTGCTCTGTCAAGGACGACGGCGAGGGCATACCTTCGGCCTATCATAAGAAGATCTTTGAGAGTTACTTCCAGATAGACGACAAAAATGCCTCCGCCGTTCGGGGACATGGATTGGGCTTGGCCGGGGTGATGGTGCTGGTAGAGGATATGGGCGGCGAGTTATCGCTCGAGAGTGACGTAGGAAAGGGTGTAAGGTTTGTGGTCAAGGTTCCTTTGGGGGCCACCAAATAACCCCGGGAAAGGAGGGGTCTCTCCCCTCCACATAAAACGGCCCCCCCAGGGCTACCGATCTCAATATTTTATGAGGGAATCCCAAAATTCGGGATCCTCATCCTTCCAGTTCGGACCAAACCTCCTGTCACAAAAGCCGCTGAGCCTCTCGTACCATTTGACGAAGACATTCTTGTTCTGCTCCCGGGCCTCGATGACGTCGGCCAGGAAGACTTCGATATTCGTAATCTCATCCTTGGGTACATAATAAGAGGCGCCTTCTTGGAAGGATTTCTTGAGATTTTCCTTTGAGAGGGCGTGGGCCGTCAGCATCAGGGCTGGGATATTCCTCTTGTTCGCAATCTCCAGCAGGTCATAACCCCGAACACCCATAATATCCAGGATAGCTGCATGGTAATCGTTGGTCCCAAGAAGCTCCTTTGCCTCCTCAAAGGTCGAGGCAGTATCGATCTTGCACATATCCAGGAGCTCGATTAAGGAATCGAGAATGTCCTTTTCGTCATCGACGATCAAGATCCTTCTTCCTCTCAGAAACTTCTTCGGATCCATCGTGATCCCTCCTCCTCAACGGTTGATAATAATAATAACCATCAAATTCTTTTAGTCAAGGTATTCTTCACATTCTAAGGGGATGATTTGCGATTGACACACGCCCCCCTTTTTCCTATTATCTTTTGTCGAAAGGCGCCCATCCATCATGGCGACAACCGGGGAGGGAGGATGGCTATGGGGGAAAAAGTACCAACGCGCGAGGAGGCACTACACCTCCTCCACGACTATAATAAGGGCGAGAGCTTGCGCAAGCACGCCTATGCCGTCGAGGGGGTGATGCGCTGCATCGCGAGAAAACGAGGCGAGGATGAGGATATGTGGGGGATTATTGGGCTCATTCACGACCTTGACTATGAGATGTTCCCCGATCAGCACTGCACCAAGACGAGGGAAATCCTCGAAGAACATCACTGGCCTGAGGAGTATATCCGTGCCGCCGTCTCGCACGGATGGGGCCTCTGCTCAGATGTGCAGCCGCAGACAGAACTGGAAAAGACCCTGTACGCTATAGACGAACTGACAGGCCTGGTGACGACCACGGCCCTCATCCGTCCCTCAAAGAGCGTCTTGGACGTCACGGTAAAATCGGTCAAGAAGAAGTGGAATGACAAACGATTCGCAGCTGGGGTGGACAGGTCGATCATCGAAAAGGGTGCCGCAATGCTCGGGGTTGAACTTGAAGAACTCATTGACGATACGATCAGGGGGATGCAGGAGGTAGCGGACGCCATAGGGTTGCGAGGAACTCCGGTCTGATAGTTTTGGAGTGCATTATACCGCCATCCTGACATGAGAGGATATCCCTTTAGGACGCCTCTATTTCGAATTCAGGCGGATTTATAATATTTCTTTTCACGGTGCACAGGTCCATGGCCTTCATAATGGAAGTCTTGTATTTTTCCGGAAATCCTGCGGGTAGTTTCAAACGAAGCTGCAATCTGGTAACCATCTTTTTCCCTTCGTTAAATTCATAATGCATGGTCAAAGCCATGCCGTGGGTGGAGATGTTGCGTGCATGACAAAAACCTAAGGCGTATACACCCGCACAGGTGGCGATCGATGCCAAGAACAACATGAAAGGCTCCGGGGCCGACCCTTCTCCACCGCCCTCTCTTGACTGATCGGTTTTAATCACCATCGTGCCTATCTTCGCATCAACTTTCTTGCCGCCGGGGAATTGGACTTCAATCGTCTGTCTCATCCCTCTCCCCTACTTGAGGGCCTCCTCTCCGCCATAATCCCTGTAGGGAGAAAAACCCTTCAGGATGATCTTGTCCTCCTCAGTCCCGTTTCCCCCGATCAACCGGGCTACCACTTCTCCGATGCCGGGGCCGAGCATAAAGCCCTGCCCGCACATCCCGGTGGCATGCAACAACCCTTTCACATCCCTGTTCCATCCCACCAGGGGGGATCCATCCGGAGACATAGGATAGAGGCCCCTCCACATCCTCCTGACCCTCAGATTCTTGAGCCTCGGTAGGATCGTCACCATCCTTGCCCCCACCTGGGGCAGAAATACCGAGGTCTCCCTCTTGTCCGTACCGACAATGACCGGGGCAGGGGTAATGCAGAATACCACCTGACCGAGCTTATTCTGGTAGAAGTAGTAGTTCTTGGACCCGGGGCCGGGCCTCAGGTCCACCACCATGCAGGTAAACAACCGCTGCACCGGCTCGGTAATGGCGGCTTCATGGGAGTCCGGTATCACCGGGATGTCCACGCCCGCCGTTCTACAGAGAGCCCGTGAGTACGGCCCGGCGGCATCCACCACCACCGGGGCATGATACCGCTCCTCGTGGGTGGCCACCCCCAGGACCCTGCCCTTTTCCACCATGACCCCCTCCACCCCCTCCTTAAAGCGAAACTCTACCCCCAGCCCCAGGGCCCTCTTGTAAAAGGCGTTGATCGCACGCAGGGGTGAAGCTGACCCATCATCGGGTGAAACAGTGCCTCCGATCAGACCATCCCGATTAATCCCAGCAACCTCCTCCTCTATCCTCTCCGGTCCCACGAAATCGATATTCAGGCCATACTCCTTCTGTATGGGGAGTATACCCTTCAGGGCCTTCTCATCTGCCTCCCGATAGACCGGGAAGGTGTACCCGCCCTTGAGCCACTCAATATCCTCCCCATACTTCTCCTCCCAGGTAGAAAAGATCTCCAAGGACCTGAGACAGGTCAGTATCTTCGCAGGGTCTGAATGGGTGGCCCGTATGCCCCCGATAGCACTCTTGTTCTCTCCTCGTCCAGGAGATGCCTCCCTGTCCAAGACCAGCACCCTCACACCCATCTCACCTAGGGCCACGGCTGTGGGCACCCC
>CAYQOD010000108.1:0-6766 GCA_964419065.1 uncultured Thermodesulfobacteriota bacterium
ATTCCTCGCCTATGTCTTCTATGCTGGTGCGATCCTCCTTGACTTAGGTCGTTGGTGGAACATCGTAAACCCGATTATCGGAAATAAATTTGGAGTGAACTCCGTCCTCTTTCTCGTAGCCTGGCATTTCCTGCTCTACATGATAGCCGAATTTATCGAATTTTCCCCAGCGTTTGCGGAGTGGCTAGGAGTGAAGCGGATTAGAAAGATTCTCAGTTCACTCACGCTCGGAGCGGTGATATTTGGCATCACGCTCTCAACCCTCCATCAGTCAGGCCTCGGGGCACTGGTCATGATGGCGAAGCCCAATATCCATCCCCTCTGGTATACGGAGTTCATCCCGGTACTGTTCTTCGTCTCCAGCATCTTTGCAGGACTGTCAACAGTAATATTTGAGGGGACCATAAGCCACAAGGTCTTCGGCGATCAATTAACTGAAGAATACCGCAGGTCCTACGACGATATAGTCCTCGGCCTCGGAAAGACCTGTGCAGGTGTGATGTTCGCCTATCTCTTCTTGAAAACCCTTGTATTGATACATGGCGGACAGTGGTCGCTTCTCACTACCCCCATGGGCTACTGGTATCTGACAGAGGTAGTAGGTCTCACCCTTATCCCCTGTATCCTCTTCTTGCGAGGGGTAAGAAGTAGAAGCCTACCCGTGATCCGTATAGCCGCTATCCTCGCGATGGCAGGGATCATCATCAACAGGTGTAATTACGTCTTTATCGCCTACAAATGGTATGTGCCCCTGAGCGAAAGATACATCCCTTCGTGGCAAGAGGTCACCATAGCCCTTACCATTGTATTCGCCCATATTTGGGCGTTCAGATGGATTGTCAACAGAATGGCGGTATACCGGAGACTACCTGAATGGGCCGTTGAACAGGATAGGCAAATAGAAAAAGAACAGGCATTAGAGGCTACATAAAGAGCTCCTTTTCGTGGAAACGGAAGAGAGTTATCCTTGACCAAGGAGGCAAAGAGATGATGAGAGCGATCGTAACGTCTATGCTATCGGTGAGCGTCTTCTTATTCATCACCCTCGCATACCCTCAAGACACACCTGAGATCATCACTTTGGATAGCCTATCAAACAGATATGGTCCGGTTGAATTCTCACATGGTGAGCATGCTGATATGGTCGGCGATTGTGCGAGCTGCCACCACCATAGCGAGGAAGGCACTACCCCTTCTTGTCAGGAATGTCATGAACCCCTCTCTATCTATCACTATGAAGGTGCTCTGAGGCAAACGGGTTTAGGTCTCAAAGGTGCCTATCATCGTCAGTGCATGGGTTGCCACAAAGAAATGGAGAGCGGCCCTGTGGGTTGTACCGATTGCCATGACAGGGAGGTTAAAGAGTAGAGCCACATGCTTTGATATTCAGCCCGGTTTAGTCGTCTCGCGTAAAGCTCCTCATAGAGCCTTAGTGGCACAACACTATTCCTCCGGAGCAAGAGAGAGATCTTTTGACACAAAAGACCCCCTCTTCCCCTAAAATCTATCGCTATCTTACGAGTTGCGTTGATATCCTTTGTTCGTATTCGATCTGTGTCTCCCATTGGATATCGTGGACTTTGGGTGAATACTATGATATTTTACCCTCAGGGGATTGATTCGTGCCGTATCGGAAGCTGAGTATCAAGCTCATCTTTTGGGTCGGGGTGATCACAGTCATAGTGATAGGGGTCTTCGACTATGTCGACCTCACCACCCAGCGGAGGCACTTACTCGATGAGGCCATTCTGGGGGCCAAACAGTTGAGCGGCACACTGATGAGGAGCCTGAGGTTTGACATGCTGCACAACTATCGAGAGGCCCTCTACAACTCCATCGAAACCATTGGGACACAGGAGGGGATAGAAAAGATAAGGATATTTAACAAAGAGGGGATGATCATGTTCTCCTCCGATAAGGGGGAGATGGGACAAATGGTGGACAAACACGCCGAGGCCTGCTACGCATGTCACGCCGAGAAGGAACCCTTGGAGAGGCTGGATATTCCCGAGAGGAGCAGGATCTTCAGGGCAGATGAGTATCGGGTTCTGGGAATGATAAGCCCCATCTACAATGAACCTGATTGTTATAACGCTGCCTGTCATGTCCATCCTCGTGAGCAGAAGGTCTTGGGGGTGCTCGACATCTCCCTTTCGCTGGACGCTACTGATAAAAGGATAAATGAAATCAAAAGAAAGAACATATTGTTTACGGCTATCACCATCATGACGGTCTCCGCTATCATCGTCCTCTTCATCCAGCGGGCGGTCTATCGGCCGGTCAAAGAGTTGGCCGAAGGGACGACCAGGGTGGCGTCGGGGGATTTCGACCACACCATCCCCTCACGCTCTGAAGATGAAATAGGACAACTGGCCGACTCCTTCAACAAGATGACCCACAGGTTAAAGGAGATCCAATATCAGCTCTTGCAATCGGAGAAGTTGGCATCCATCGGGAAGCTGGCCGCCACCATCGCCCATGAGATAAACAACCCCCTGAACGGGATCCTGACCTATACCAAATTAATCGAGAGGAAATTGAAGGGGGGAACCCTGCAGAAGGATGAAATCGCTCAGTTCCGCTCCTACCTGGCGATCATGGAGAGGGAGACGGAGAGATGCAGCAGTATCGTGAGGAACCTCCTCGACTTTGCTCGGCAGAGGGAACCATCCTTGAAGTCTGATGTGAATATCAATGAGGTGGTGGAGGAGGCCCTCTCTCTGTTGGCCAATCAGATAGCCTTGCAGGAGATCACATTGGAGAAGAAGTATTGTCAGCTCCCTCCCATTATGGCCGACCCGATGCAGTTGAGACAGGCCTTCCTTAATGTCATCCTCAACTCCTGCGAGGCCATGTACAAGGGGGGCATATTGATTATTACAACCGCCTATTCACAAAAGAAAAAAATGGTGAAGGTGGAGATTGCGGACAATGGGATAGGTATCGCGGAGCAAGAACTCCCCAAGATCTTTGATCCCTTTTTTACCTCCAAAGAGAAGGGGACAGGGCTGGGGCTATCGGTGGTCTATGGAATCATCAACTCCCACCAGGGCGCCATCCAGGTAAAGAGCAAACTGGGGCTGGGAACTACCATCACCATCACGTTACCCACGGAGATTACGGTGACCGGGAGAGCCCCGTAGGGGGAGGATCAAGGATGAGGAAACGATAAGAATCCTTGTTAGCGAGTCTCAGAAGGAGGAAAAACGGAGAGTGAAAATGAAGAGAGAGGTAAACATATTGGTCGTCGACGATGAAGAGATCGTGCGCAACTCCCTCCTCGATTGGCTTCGGGAGGACGGATACCAGGTGGCAACTGCAGAGGATGGCTTCAAGGCCTTGGAGAAGATTAAGGAGAAATCGTGGGACATCGCCCTGGTTGACCTCAAGATGCCAAAGATGGATGGCCTGGAGTTGATGGAGAAGATAAAAGAGATTCAGCCTGATATCCAGATAGTCATCATCACTGCCTATGCGACTGTCAATACGGCCGTGCAGGCCATAAAAAGCGGGGCCTATGACTACTTGGTCAAACCGTTCAACCCTGAAGAGTTATCCCTACTCATCAAACGGTTGGTCGAGAGCCAAACGTTGATAAAGGAAATATCCTACCTACGCAAGGAGCTCAAAAAACAGTATCAGTTTCATGACCTGATAAGCAAGAGCCGCGCAATGCAAGAGGTCTTCGATCTGGCCCGTACCATCGCTAAGAGCAACTCCAACATCCTGATCCTCGGTGAAAGTGGCACGGGGAAAGAACTTCTGGCACGTGCCATCCACAATGAGAGTCTGCGGGCCACTGGCCCCTTCATACCTGTCTCCTGCGTCGCCCTTACTGAGACCCTCCTTGAGAGCGAGCTCTTCGGGCACGAAAAAGGGGCCTTTACGGATGCCATAGAGCAGAAAAAAGGGAAGTTTGAGCTTGCCGATGGGGGCACTATATTTCTCGATGAGATCGGGGACATAAGCCCCAAGGTGCAACTTAATCTCCTCAGGGTCTTGCAGGAGAAGGAATTCACTCGGGTGGGGGGTACAAAACCGATCAAGGTCGATGTACGCATCATCGCCGCTACCAATCGAGACCTGAAAAGGGCCGTCGAGGAGGGTATTTTCAGAGACGACCTCTACTACCGTCTGAACGTCATCTCCATAGAGATCCCTCCTCTCAGGGAGCGGAAGGAAGATATCCCCCTCTTGGTCCATCACTTCATCGAGAAGTTCAACATAGAGATGGGGGAGAAGGTCGAGAGGATTTCAGAAGAGGCCCTGGATATCTTGATGCAGTTCGACTGGTCGGGCAATGTACGGGAGCTGGAAAATGTGATAGAGCGCGCGATGGTCATCACCAAGGGACCCTTGATCAAGGCAGAGGAACTGCGTCTCTCCCCCCAGATCATGAAGGGAGAAGGAGCCTTGCCATCACCGGGGAAAAGAACCATAAAGGCGATCGAAAGAGAACACATCGCAAAGATCCTGGAGGAAACCAATTGGAATATTCAGAAATCAGCCAAGATACTGGGGATCGATCGCGTCACCCTCTACAATAAGATCAAGAAATATAATCTCAAAAATGGGTAATCCCCTTTTCATATCCCGTTGTCCGCTACCTTATCAAAAATTCTTGACAATGACTTTCACCTCCGCTAATCTATCGCCGACTTCGAGTACAAACAGGGAGGTAATCGTATCGTGAAGATATCTCGTTGGTTAACCAGCATCATATGCCTTGCCTTAATCGCCTGTAGTCCCACCTTCTTGAAAAAAGAAGGGTCTCCTCCACTTCAATCTAGTGAGCCCTCAGCTCAATCCGCCACGGCAGAGATACAGGAAGAGCAGACCCCCCTGGAGATGGGCGAGGGAGAGGAGGAGATCAGCTTTGATATCCCCATCGTGGTCAACGACCGCGTGGAGTACTTCATTGGGTATTTTAAGACCAAGCACCGAAAGACCTTTGCACGCTGGTTGCAGAGATCCGGCAAGTATATCCCGATGATGAAGGAGCTCTTGAAGGAAAATGGACTTCCCGAAGACCTCGTCTATATGGCCATGATCGAAAGCGGCTTCAACCCCAAGGCCTACTCACGCCGCCGGGCGTCAGGGCCATGGCAGTTCATCTCACGAACGGGTACACGGTACGGCCTGTTGGTCAACTGGTGGATCGATGAACGGCGGGACCCGGAAAAGTCCACCATCGCCGCCGCCAGACACCTGAAGGACCTCTATGACCAGTTCAGCTGCTGGTATCTGGCCGCAGCGGGATACAACGCAGGGGCGGGCAAGATCTCCCGGGCCATACAGCGCTATCAAACGGAAGATTTCTGGGAACTGTCCAAACACCGGTACCTGAAGACGGAAACCAAGGACTACGTCCCCAAGATGATCGCCGCCGCCCTCATCGCCAAGGAACCTGAGAAATATGGCTTTGACGATATAGAATACGACGAGCCCATCCGTTACGAGAAGATGGAGGTCTCCGATGCCACAGACCTCAGGGTGATCGCCCGTTGCTGTGGCGTGGGCTACGAAACCATCAAGGCCCTCAACCCGGAGCTCACGCAATGGTGTACACCACCCCACTATCCCGACTATCAGGTAAAGATACCGGACGGGACAAAAGATCTTTTTGTTCAAAACTTTTCCCAAATCAAGCCTTCAGAGAGGATAACCTTTCGTAGCCACCAGGTGCGGACGGGGGAGACCCTCTCCCATATAGCCAGACGGTACAGAACAGGGATACAGCCCATCATGCAACTCAACCATATCAAAAGCCCGCGGCATCTCAGGGCGGGAACTCGTATCATTATTCCTATCCCCACTGACAGGGCACCAGCACTGGAACGAGAAAAACAGATGGCCGAGGTCAAGCAGCGGACCCAGAAAGAAGATGAAGCCTCCTTTGAAGAGATACTCTACGTGGTTCAAAAAGGCGATACGTTATGGAATATCGCCCTGATATACAATCTCAATATTGAGCAGATACGACAGTGGAACAACATCAGGGGAAACCTCATCCATCCCAACGATACACTCCGCTTAAAGATACGAAGGGAAGAGACGGGGTAGAGGCTTCAGACCTTTACCTCGAGATGGAGTTCCCTCAACTGCTTTTTGTCCACCGCGGCAGGGGCGCCGGTGAGGGGGCAGGTGGCCTTCTGGGTCTTGGGAAAGGGAATGACCTCCCTGATGGACTCAGAGCCGCACAGCGACATCACAATTCTATCGAAACCGAAGGCGATCCCCCCGTGGGGAGGGGCCCCATACTCCAGGGCCTCCATGAGAAACCCGAACTTCTCTTCGGCCTCCTGTCCTCCAATCCCTAAGATCTCAAAGACCAAGCGCTGAATATCCCTACGGTGGTTTCGTATGCTTCCCCCCCCGATCTCCGTGCCGTTGAGGACAACGTCATACGCCTTGGCCCTGACCTCCAGGGGGGCATCTTTGAACTTCGCCAGGTCTTCATCCCTGGGTGCGGTGAAGGGGTGATGGACTGCCACATACCTCCCCTCTTCTTCATCATATTCCAGGAGGGGAAAATCAACCACCCAGAGGAACTGATACGTCCCCTCATCTATCAATTTCATCTCCCTGGCCAGGTGCAGTCGCAGATACCCCAATACCTCGTGTGCCACCTGAGCGCGATCGGCGACGAAGAGGAGGAGATCCCCTGGCCTTCCCTCCATTCTGATGGCTATCTCCTGTAAATCCTCGGGACGGAAAAATTTCGCGATGGGGGAGGCAAACCCTTTGGCCTCCACCTTCATCCAAG
>CAYQOD010000109.1:0-6655 GCA_964419065.1 uncultured Thermodesulfobacteriota bacterium
ACCCCTTTGGCCTCCTTGAGCCCGAATTCACGGGCCATCTCCGGGGTCAGATCCTGGATATAGACCCCCAAGTAGCCGTATACTACCCGCCCTCTCTTGAGCTGGGGCAGGAGTCTCTTGGCCATATTGATGGGGATGGCAAACCCAATCCCGTGTCCTCCGGCTACGATGGCGGTGTTGATCCCCACCACCTCACCATTGAGGTTAAAGAGGGGGCCGCCACTGTTGCCCGGGTTGATGGAGGCGTCGGTCTGGAGGAAGTCATCGTAGGGGCCGGCGCCGATCACCCTCCCCTTGGCGCTGATGATCCCGGCTGTAACGGTGTGCTCAAGG
Source organism: uncultured Thermodesulfobacteriota bacterium (assembly GCA_964419065.1). Taxonomy (GTDB): domain Bacteria; phylum Desulfobacterota; class B13-G15; order B13-G15; family RBG-16-54-18; genus CAYQOD01. Next base: position 334 of record CAYQOD010000109.1, read on the forward strand.
CCGAAGGGATTTCCGATGGCGATGACCCACTCCCCCACCTCCAGCGTGTCTGAGTCCCCCAGACGGACCACGGGGAGGTCTCCCTCGGTCTTGATCTTGATCAGGGCCAGGTCCGTCTTGGGATCTTTCCCTATTACCTGGGCGTCGTAGTCCTTTTTATCAGAGAGCTTGACCTTGATCTCCTCAGCCTTCTCGATCACATGATTGTTGGTAAGGATGTATCCCTCTTTATCGATGATAAAACCCGATCCTAGGCTCTTCTGTTTGAATTCCCTCGGGTACCTGTCTCCGAAGAACTTTCTGAAGAATTCGTCACCGAAGAAATCGCGAAAATCCCGAAAATCCCGAAAGAAGTCATCGAGGGGGCTCTTCACCACTTTGGTAGTACTAATGTTGACCACGGTGGGTTTCAGCTCCTTGACCAACCCGGTTAAGGGGGGAAGCGCAGTCGTCTCTTCACCCAGCAAAGGGGATGGGACAATGGCCAGGGAGACGGCTAAGAACGCCGCGAGAGCAATCCTGCAAAGAGATTTCATGGCCTTAGCTCCTTACATGTAATATTAACGGGGATAGAGGAATAAGGGGTAAAACGAGATCAGTGGAGGTTGAGGTAGGGATCTCTCCGCTCTCTCCTCTTACCTTGGACATATTCCCTCCAGGAGACCTCCTTGATGAGCTTGATACCAGCGGCAAACTCCCTCTTCTTCAAGCGAGGGGTACGGAGGGAATGGGTAAGGACACCGAGGATGTTATCCCCCTCAAAATACCTCACCATCTCATAGCTCTTCCCTGCCCCGACATGGCCTCCTTCCATTACCAACTTGAAAAACATCCTCTTCCTCGGCCTCTCTTTTTGTTCCCATTGTAGCCGAGGAAGATTAAAAGACGATTAAATAAATATTAAAATTTCTTAATCTCTCATGGGGATGGTCACCGTAAACGTGCTGCCCCTTCCCAACCGGCTCTCCACCGCGATCTCTCCCCCATGGGCACGGGCGATTCACTTGCAGATGCTCAACCCCAATCCTGTTCCCCCTGTCTCGCGAGGCCTCGCCTTGTCCACGCGGAAGAAACGATCAAAGACCCTCCCTAAGTCCTTCTTGGGTATCCCTATGCCTGTATCCGAGACCTCGATAGCGGCTACGCCCCTTACTCGATCACCCCTCACCTTCAACGTTACCTCGCCCCCAGAAGATGTATATTTTATCCCGTTTTCTACCAGATTTAAGATAAGCTGCCGCAGCCGCAGGGGATCCCCTTCAACCCTCATGAGGTCATCATTCAAAAATTGTAACGCAATGCCCTTTTCGTAGGCCATGAGCTGGAGATCCTCCCACACCTCTCTGGCCAGGCACGATAGATCTACTTCCTTACGTTCTACCGTGAGCTCCCCCATATCCGCCCGTGAGAGGGTAAGCAGGTCATCTACAATGCGGGACATACGGTCTGTCTCTTCCAGGTTACTGGTCAATAGCTGCCGGTATTCTCTAGCAGTCCGCTTCTTCTTCAGTCCCACCTCCACCTCTCCCCTGAGGATGGTCAAAGGGGTCTTGAGCTCATGAGAGGCATCGGCGGTAAAACGTTTTACCCGATGAAAGGAATCCTCCAACTTGGCGATCATCTCATTGAAGGTCGAGGCCAGCCTCCCTATTTCGTCATTCACCCTCCTGATCCGTATCCGCTGGCTAAGGTCACCGGAGCCGATCCGGCGGGCGATCTGGGTGATCTCATCCACAGGCTTCAGGGCCTTATTGGCTAGAAAGAGCCCCCCTGTGCTGGTGATCAATAAGGCCGCTGGGACAGCAATGAGGAGGATGAGGAGGAGTTGCTGGAGGGTTTCCTCCACCCCTTCCAAAGAACTGCCAACCTGGACGACACCGACCATCCTTCCATTTTCTATGATGGGCAGGGTCACTACCCGCAGGGGGTATCTCCCCATGCCCCTAATGTGCTCGAAGACCACCTTTCCCCGGGCTGCCTCCCTCAGGGTCTGTACGCTGACGGGAATCTGCACATCCCTTAAGTTGGTTGACTTACCACCTACATTGCCGGATTCGTCTAATACCTGTATGAACCTCCCCAAGGGCCTGATCCCGAAGTGTTCCATCATAATCCGATCGATATCGGCGATACTGGGACTTCCCCCCAGGGGCCTTCGAACCGAAGAGGCAATAACCTCCGCCATGGTCTTTATCTTATTGTCCACCCCTCGGTAGAGGCTATCGGCCAGGGTAAGGTACAGAAAGAGGGCAAAGGAAGAAAGAATGAGACCGAGGATCACCACATACCAAAGGGTAAGTTTGAATTTTATGGTCTTAAAGAACATTTTCCCTATCCCTTCAGCATGTAACCTACCCCCCTAATGGTGTGGATCAGTTTTTGGGGGAAGTTTGCATCTATCTTTTTACGCAGGTGATTGACGTAGACATCGATGACGTTTGTCATAGGGTCAAAATGGTAGTCCCAGACATGTTCTGAGATCATGGTCCTGGTCACCACGCGGTTGGCATGACGCATCAGGTATTCCAAGAGGGCATACTCTTTGGCCGTAAGCTCAATCTCCCTCCCTCCCCTGCTCACCGTGCGGGTCAGGGGCTCCAGCGTGAGATCAACCACCCTTAACTCCCCCAGGGACTCCCGTTCCCTCCTCCTGAGCAATGCCCTTACCCTAGCCAGCAGTTCGGTGAAGGCAAAGGGTTTCGTCAGGTAGTCATCACCACCAGCATCGAGCCCTCGCACCGTATCCTCCACGGAGTCTTTGGCGGTCAACATCAACACGGGAAGGTTCAAACCTCTCTCCCTCACCCTCGTAACGACCTCCAAGCCATCCATCTTGGGAAGCAAAATGTCGAGGATCGCCAAATCGTAATCGTTGACCTCCAGCATATAGAGGGCTTCCTCACCATTGTAGGCACAGTCCACGACGTAGTATTCTTCCTCCAACCCCTTTTTGAGGAAGCTGGCCACTTTCTTTTCGTCCTCTACCACCAAAATACGCATGCCCGCATTTTATTATTATCGTCATTCACCAAAAATGCAAGGATTTTTAAGGAGGTAAATACCTTGTCTCTGGTGAATTTTTGTGTTATAGATTTTGTTTCCATATAAAACAACGAGGGGAATGAGGCCATGGATGTGATGAGCTTGGAGATGAAGGAGGAACGCAATCACCTGCTCAGGGAATCGGTGAGGAGGATTGCCTCTACCAAGGTGGCCAAGAGGGCGGCGGAGATAGATGCGGCGGGGGTCTTCCCGTGGGATATGGCGGAGCTGTTCGCGCAACAGGGGTTCCTCTCGGTGATGCTCCCGGAAAGCTATGGGGGGATGGATGGGGACATTACCGCCTTCTGCATCATTGCGGAGGAAATTGCCCACGCCTGTGGCTCCAGCTCCTTGATGATCCTGGCCCACTCCGTTGCCCTCATGCCCTTGATGATGGTAGGCGAGGAGGAACAGAAGAAGAGGTTCAATGAACGGGTTGCGAACGATCACGCCTTGGCGGCCTTCGCCCTGACAGAGCCAGAGGCGGGCTCTGACGCCTCTGCCCTCAAGACCACGGCGGTATTGGAGGGAGATTACTACATTTTGAACGGGAGGAAGTGCTTTGTGACCAACGGTGGTGCTGCTGATCTGTACACCGTATTCGTCACCACCAAGCCGGGCGAGAGGACTCGGGGGATCTCGGTCTTCATGGTGGAAAAGAACACCACCGGGCTCACCATCGGCAAGAGGGAAGAGAAGTTGGGGATGCGAGGTTCCGATACCACCGACCTCGTCTTCGAAAACGCCGTGGTTCCCAAGGAGAATCTCCTTGGAGAGGAAGGGGGTGGATGGGAGCTCGCCATGATGACCCTCAATCTCTCTCGACCCGCTATCGGGGCGCAGGCGGTGGGGATAGCCCAGGGGGCCATCGACTTCGCCCTGGAATATGCCACCAAACGAGTACAATTCGGACAGAAGCTGGCCGATTTTCAGGGGGTACAGTTCATGTTGGCCGATATGGCCACGCAGGTCGAGGCCGCCCGTGCCTTGGTCTATAAGGCTGCAGCCCTGCTGGATCAGAAGGTCTACGAGCGAGACCGGATGTCCGCCATCGGTGTGGACAAACTCTCGGCCATGGCCAAGTGTTTCGCCTCCGATGTGGCCATGTGGGTGACGACCGATGCCGTGCAGATCCTGGGCGGCTATGGGTATCTCAAGGATTATCCCGTGGAGAGGATGATGCGGGATGCCAAGGTCACTCAGATCTTTGAAGGGAGTAATCAGATCCAAAGGGTGATCATCGCCAGGGACCTCCTGAGAAAAGCCTAGGACGAGGATCTTGCCCAAAGAGATCCAGATCGACCCCGAACTGTGCTGTGGCCGCTTGCGTCGCAACCTGATCTTTCTACCCTCCGTGTCATGTATCAGTGCATAGGGAGATCGTGAGGGGATAGGACCCTCACAGGGAGGAGGGTGACTGAGCGATGCAGTTCTACAAGGTAAGCTTTCAGTCGTTGGTATCCCCCAACCGGGGCGAACTCATCATCCCTTTTCGAGAGGTCACCGTGCACAAGCTGCAGAAGGTCCGGGGGACAGTCAAGGTGGAGGGGGAGATCACGTGTTACCGGTTGCGGGAGTTTGTCACCGCGGCCTTGGGGGAGGTGGTATTCTTCGCTCGGTTAGGGGTAATGGACCGAGAAAGGGGGACCCTTCCTGTCGATGCCCTCATCACCTTCACCTTTATACTCTTGGAGATGAAGGGGGATGATTTCTTTCACAAGACCTCCATGGAAGAGTTCGTCATCGATCAGAGCTTCCTCAATCTCGCCACCACCAGTGGGATACGGCTCGCCCAATTTGAAGAATTCGACCACTTTCTCATTCAGCGGGTAGACGAAAAAGAGGTCCCCCCTGTGGTCAAAGGTCGCTATAAGGACCTTACAAATCCCCTCTTCTTTCGCGTCCGGTGATGATCCCAACGGGGTTGAGATCCCTGAGGGCACCCTTTGTGCCTCTCACCCTCGCCCTCACCTCAGGGATCCTCCTCGACGACCATATTCCTAAGACCATCTCCCTCATATCGTTGGGAATTACCCTCACCCTCCTCCTCTTCCTCTGCCGCCGATACAAAAAGGTCGTTGGCCCTTTAGCACTGCTCTCTGCGTTCGCCCTGGGGGCTTTTCTCATCCATATCAAACTCCACACTACCCTTGCACCCCACCACATTGCACAGATCCCCGAGGGTTCGAAGGTGGTGGTGACGGGGACCATCGACCGTCCCTCAGAGAGGAAGGAGGGGAGAATCGTCATCTATCTCAGGGCCGAGGAGATCCTCAAGGAGAACAAAGATATCCCGTGCACGGGACGGATGAGGATCACCATCAAAACCCCTGCTCCTCCCCTGCGGTATGGCTATCGGATAACCATGCCGGTCAAACTCTATCACCCCCGCAACTTCGGCAACCCCGGCGCCTTTGACTATGAGGGGTATCTCCGACGCAAGGGGGTATTGGTCACGGGGTATGTGCGAGACGGGAGTCAGATTCAGATTGTGGATACAAACGGGGGCAATCCCCTGCTGCGTCGGTTTGACCGCTGGAGGAAGTCGATAGAGGTCTTCCTGGACGAGAGTACCCTCCCTCCGGGCAGGGGGCTGCTCAAGGCACTGCTCATCGGAGAGCGGGGAGAAATCACAGAGGATATCAGAGAGGCCTTCATCGGCGCAGGGGCAGTCCATATCCTCGCTATCTCAGGGCTGCATCTAGGGATCATCGTCACCCTGATCTTTCTATCCGTCCATGGGCTCCTCAAACGCTCGGAGCGCCTCCTCCTCCGGTATGACATCAAAAAGGTCGCCTCCCTGGTCACCTTCCCTCCCCTGCTATCCTACATCTTCATCACCGGATTCCCCATCTCCACCATCAGGGCGGGGATCATGGCCTCCTGCTTCTTGGCGGCCATCCTCCTGGGCAGACAGAGAAACTCCCTCAACACCCTGGCCTTCGCCGCCTTCATCATACTCCTCGTCTCCCCGACGTCCCTCTGTGACCCCTCTTTTCAACTCTCCTTCACCTCAGTGTTGGGCATCATCTTGCTCACCCCTCCCCTCTACCGCCTCCTCCACCCCGAGGACCCCCTGAGCTTTTTGACCGGCACGAAAGAGGGAAAACTCAGGAGAGGCATTACCCTGTCACTGATCGCCTCCATTGCTGCGCTCGTGGTCACCGCTCCCGTGGTGGCCTTTCACTTCCACCGCCTCTCCACCATGGGCTTGGTATCCAACGCCATCATCATCCCCCTCGTGGGATTGGGGATCCTCCCCCTGGGGCTCCTCAGCCTC
>CAYQOD010000110.1:0-6582 GCA_964419065.1 uncultured Thermodesulfobacteriota bacterium
ATCCTTCTCCATTTCCTTGAACATACCTGTCAACTTCTTTTTGTCTTTCTCTTTCAGCACTCCCATGGCGCACCTCGCTCGCATTACGATTGGTTGATGAGGTACTCATAGGCGGAGAGGGCTGCCTTGGCCCCCTCGCCGGCAGCGATGACAATTTGTTTATGCGGGACCGTGGTGACATCACCAGCTCCGAAGAGCCCCTCCACGCTGGTCTTGCAGGTGCAACCCACAATCACCTCACCCTGCTCATTCAGGGCAACGAGATCCTTGACCGGCTCGCTGTTGGGCAAAAGCCCGATCTCCACGAAGACCCCTTCTGCATCCAGCAGATTTTCCGCCCCTGTCTCGCGGTCTTTGATGATCACTGCGCTCACGCTCTCTTTCCCCTCAATCCTGACCACCTGGTGGTAATCGAGTAAGCTCACCTTTTCATACCCCTTCACCCTCTGTTGCAGGGTTGCATCAGCCCTCCATCCTTTGGAGTGGTTTGCAAGGGTCACCGCTGCCCCCACCTTGAGGAGATCCAGGGCCGTCGTAAAGGCCGAATTGCCACCACCGACCACCACGACCTTCTTCCCCTTAAAGAACGGGGCGTCGCAGGTGGCACAGTATGCCACCCCCCTGCCCACCAGGTCCCGCTCTCCGGGCACGTTGAGCGGACGGTGACGTTTGCCTGTTGCCAGGATCGCGGTGCGGCCTGAATAGGTCTGGCCATCGTCTGCCCGGACCCTGAAGGTGCCCCCTTCCTTGATGACCTCGGTAATGGCGTTCCCCACCTTGACAGGGATATCGAAGCTTTTGACGTGTTCCTCAAACATATCGGCGAGGTCCTTGGCATTGATGCTCTGAAACCCGAGCCAGTTCTCCACCTGGGAGGTCTCGCGCACCTGCCCCCCAAAGTCCTTGGTGATGATGGCGAGCTTGAGCGTCTTGCGGGCGGCATAGACCCCAGCGCTCATGGCCGCCGGACCCCCGCCCAGGATGAGGAGGTCATAGGTGACCTCCGGCTCCGGCGTCTTTACCGTATCTAAGAACGAGGTATCGAGGGAAAACTGAGGAAAGTTCATTGTATCCCTCCTTGAGTAATTAATGAAACCCCCTATGCGTTATTTCAGTGGTTGTAGCTGGTTAAATCACCCTCCCCTTGCCTGTCTGTACGGGTCAAGATCCCTCCTTCGGTATCGAGAGTGAGGCCAGATCTCGTTTCACCTGTTCAGGATCGCTGAAGAGGATCGTGTGAATGCCGAGCCTTTTCGCACCATCGATAAAGTCGGCTCGGTCATCGATGAAGACCGCCTCGTCGGGCTGTACACCCAGTCGTTCTAATGCTATTTCGTAGATCTTTCCCTCAGGTTTTGCTGTCCCCTCTACGCACGAGAAGACGGTTACGTCGAACATATCGTACCGCTGTTGGTGAAAAAAATCCACTGCTGGGAGTTCTGTGTTGGAGAGCAGCCCGACTTTATACCCCTGCACTTTGAGATAGGAGGCCAGCGCGAACATCTCCTGTTTGGGGGCGTAGACGTGTCGGAAGGCCTCCTTCCATAGGGACGGATTGCAGGGTTTCTGCACCCCTAAGGCGGAAGAGACCCGGTCCCAGAGCGCATCCTCCGAGATCCTTCCTGTCTGGAACGCCGATGCCCATGGTATGAAGGCACGATTGAGCGCCTCTGGTGCTACACCGAGCGCTTTTGAAAAATAGGCGAGGAGTCCCGGTGCCGGGCTCTCAATTAAGACGCCACCCCAGTCAAAGATAACGGCCGTGATCATAGGCTGCAGCCCACGCACCCGCACTCCTTACATGACACCCCGGTCCAGGGTCCGATACTGGATGGCCTCGGAGAGGTGGTGCGGGGCGATCTCCTCTGCACCCTCCAGGTCGGCGATGGTACGGGCGACCTTCAAGATCCGCGTATAGGCCCGCGCGCTCAGGCCGAACTTGACCATGGCCATCTCCAGAAGTCGGTTCCCCTCCTGATCGATCTGACAGTACTTTTTAAGGTGTCGGGAGGTCATCTGGGCGTTGCAGTAGACCCGCTTGCCCTGAAACCGCCCGTGTTGTACCTCACGCGCCCCCTTCACCCGTCCCCTGATCTGAAGGGAGAACTCCCCCTCCTGCCAGGCCATCAGGTCCCTGTACCGCACCGCTGGGACATCGATGTGGATGTCGATCCGATCGAGCAGGGGGCCTGAGACCCGGGAGCGATACCGCTGGATCTGGGGGATGGTACAGGTGCACTCGTGCTGGGGGTCGCTGTAGTAGCCGCACGGGCAGGGGTTCATCGCTGCCACCAGCATGATTCGGGCGGGGTAGGTGAGGGAGGTGGTGGCCCGGGCAATGGTGACCGTACCGTCCTCCAGGGGCTGGCGCAGGACCTCCAGGACATTCTTCTTGAACTCAGGCAGCTCATCGAGGAAGAGGACCCCGTTGTGGGCGAGGCTCACCTCCCCTGGACGCGGCACCTGCCCCCCACCGATGAGCCCCGCATCAGAGATGGTATGATGGGGTGCTCGGAAGGGACGTGTAGTGATGAGGGCCCTGCCCTGGTGGAGGAGGCCCACCACGCTGTGGATCTTGGTGGTCTCCAGGCTCTCCTCGAGGGTGATGGGGGGCAGAATGGTGGGGAGCCGGCGTGCCAGCATGGTCTTGCCCGCCCCCGGAGGGCCGATCATCAGGATGTTGTGCCCCCCTGCCGCCGCTATCTCCAAGGCCCGCTTGGCGTGTTCCTGTCCCTTCACCTCCCGGAAGTCCTCGGCGTACTCCCTCCCCTCCTGGAAGACATCATCGATGTCGACCGTTACGGTGCCAATCTTTTGCTCGCCCCGCAAAAATCCCACCACCTGCGCAAGCCCCTGCACCGGCACCACCTCTATTCCATCCACCACCGCTGCCTCCTGGGCGTTGGACTCCGGCATGATGATCCCCCTCATCCCCACCGCCTTGGCAGCCACAGCCATGGGGAGTCCGCCCCGGATAGGCTTGATCCCCCCATCCAGGGAGAGCTCACCCAGCAGGAGGTACTCCCGCAGGGGATCAGGGGGGACGATACCCTGGGCCGAGAGGATCCCCAGGGCGATGGGAAGGTCGAAGGCCGATCCTTCCTTCTTGATGTCGGCAGGGGCCAGGTTGACCGTGATCCTCCGTGGGGGAAATTCATAGCCGGAGTTCTTGATGGCCGCCTTGACCCGCTCCTTGCTCTCCTTCACCGCCCCCTCAGGCAGTCCTACCGTGGAGAAGGAGGGGAGTCCCCCTGAAATATCCACCTCTACCTCAACGATGTAGCCGTCGATCCCCAGTACCGCGCTGCTCAGCGCCTTGGCCAGCATGGACGCTCCCTCCTCGAACCTGTGCGATGAAATCGGTGTTATAGTAGCAAGTTACCGTGCCTGAGGCAAGCCAAAGTCCACGCACCCGTGGCCCTATACTGTTGATTTTTTTGGGAGGTATGTAGCCACGCGCCCAAAAAAAGCAGTGAGGGTAAATGAGTGGGGGTATGGTGAATTATGGGGACGTCCCCTTAATCTCCCCTACCGGAAAGATGAATTCGGGGACGATCTGCGCGTATCCCGCTGAATTGAACCGCGAAAGGAGAACCGGCGGGCTGTCGTTGCCGTTCTCGTCGACGTGAGTCAGAAACAGCTCGGTATACATCGTGTTGACCTTGGAGGTAAACACCATCCATCGGCTGTTGGGCGACCAGTTGTGATAGGAGTTGTACAATGCGCGATTGCAGCGCATCTTGCGGGCAACGCCGCCCTCGGCGGGCACGATCCAGAGCGTTGAGGTGGGCTGCAACACGAACCCGTACTCGCACTGGGTAAAGACGATCCATTTTCCGTCCGGCGAATACCGCGGCAGGGCGTTGCTCATGCCGTTGTGGCTAGCCCCCTTGATCGGCTCCGGTGCGCCCCCCCTGCCGTTATTGAAGGGGACTCGATAGATGCTGTATTGTGCGGGATACCTTTCATTCAGATCCCGGATCCGGGTTCCCTTTTCCACCTCGATTTCCGTGGGTTCCTTGATTTCGGCCAACAGCTTTTTATTCACTGGTGCCCGTGCGAATACGACGTATTTGCCGTCCGGACTCCAGGCCGGGTTGGTGTGGACAAAATCCGGGTCGTCAGCCCCGGGCAGGGGATGAAACTCGGTGTCGGTCTCGGAGTAGTAACCGATAATGGCGGCGGCGTGGTAGACGAACTCTGTAAGACCCGCATCCTCTAATATGGCCACCAGCGACCGGACGTTTACCGAGCTGACTTCATATTGCTCATCGGGTGAAACCTTGGGAAATTTCCCGAAGGATTTTACTTTCCGACCCTGCCGGAATCGGTGAAGGAAATGGCAGTTGCCGCAGTGGGGTTGATTGTTGAGGATGATTTCCGGTGCTTTATAGTCTGAAAAGCTTCCGATCCGAAACCGCATCCTCTCCGGATTGTCTCTGGCGAACACAAACGGCAGGGGCGCTTGGGTGTAGATCAGGGAGTGTTCGATCCGGTCTCTCGATGTCGAGATGTCAATGCTGCTTTTGGCGGTTACGTTGTGAGGACGCCTTCCATTAAACCCCAGTATGGTAATTGTGGCCGGGCGGCCTACTGAATTAGTCTTGATAACCTCCCACACCGGTTTTTCGGGAATCCACTCCTTTTTCTCTGACAAAACATATATACCAAGTGGGAGTCCAGTAAATTCAACCATCACGAGCCAGGCTTCTGATTTTTCGTCTTCCCATCTGATTATGGGCGAAGCGATGTCTGGGGGAAACACAGCCCCGTTGTAAGGATGACGTATTTCGATGGCGGGATATTTTGCCGCCCGGTCATGGTCGGAAAGGATACCTTTCACAACGCTCTTGATGTCATGTCCGCTCGACATTTGGGACGGTGCGCGGTTATCCGTATATATATCGTCATCCAAGATCCCAGGTGCTGATTGACTCTCATAGGTTAAGGCAAACATACCTATAAAAGCCAACACCATTATAATAGCCGTGCTGGGCACTCGATTCGAAGCTATCTTCTTCTGATCCACAATAAAAAATACCTTATACGTTAATGGCCACCAAGCTTCTCTTCACCCCCATACATTGCCTTATAATCACGTTCCCTCTGCCTCTCAGCCTCATCCGTATACTCAGACCCCAGGCTGGGTCTCACAGGCGTGATAATACTTACCCGTTTTAGGATCCTTTTTTGCATAATATACATATAGAGGATGATCTCCACGCTTATAGGATAAGTACGTTTCATATACTTCTACCGTCGCGATGTCAGTTCCTTCTATCGGGCGAATGAATGTGTATTCTTCGGGTGGGGGAGCATCGGGCACATACGTCATTCCGCAGCCCCACAATCCAATACATACCACGAACAAAGCAACCATTGGTAGGAAAGATGTGAGCTTCATTGTTTCCTCCTTCTAACGGTTGTAGAAACAACTCTGTTCTGAATTTATTATACTCACCTTTGATCTGTAAAAAATACCCCCCTGGAGGCAAGATAACCTGAACTATTGTCTCGTATTATAGCTATGTTAATGGACAGAAATGAAGAAAGTCAATAGGCTGAAGGCAAAAGAGGAGAGGGGGGCTTTAATCAATGCCGCCATCTAAACATTCTCTTTCCACGGATTGATAAGCTTCACCCCTGTATGTTGAAAATCGTGCTCATTGTGGGTGACGAGACAATAATCCCCGTGCAGGGCGATGGCAGCGATGAGGGAATCAATCGCTGTAATCGGTCTCCCCTCTTGTTCTAACCTCCCGGTGAGCTCTCCCCAGACCAGCATCACCTCTGCCGTGATCTCAAGGATTCTTCCCTGGAATCGGAGCAGCAGGTTCGTTTCGAGCCATTCTCGAACCGCCTCTCTTCGTTTTGAAGGCGTAAGCTTTTCAATGCCTTTGCGTATCTCGCCGATGGTGATGACACTGAGGTAGACCGTATGGGGGTCAAGCTGATCGAGCCATTCTACAACTCTCTTGTCCGGTTGCTTTGCGATGAGTTCAGAGATGACATTGGTGTCAAGCACGTAGTTCATAGGGAGATATCTGCCCTCAGACCGCTCTTTTCACGCCTCAGATCGAGATCTACCTTGGCTAACGGCGACTCACGGAAGAAATCGGAAAGCCTTGTTTTGCTCAACATCATCTTGCGATATTCGCCATAGGAAAGCACGATCACGGTTTCGACCCCGCGCCTGGTGATGATCTGCGGGCCGTGCTTGACGGCTTCATCCACGACCTCGCTGAGCTTGTTCTTCGCTTCTTGGATCTGCCATACGCGTGCCATCGTCATCCTCCTGTCTAGTCTGTCTAGATTATAGCTCAGATTAAGAAAGGTGTCAAGGAGGTGTGGCCTTGCCCATGAATATTGCCATGCCTGGAGGTCTCCTGCACGGTGGTCCAAGGGTGAAGTCTTTGGGGACAGCGCAGACCATCTACTCACCCCATCAACCATCAACGAACCCATCGCTCCATGAACAGAGCCGGAATCTCTGTCAGGAAAACATTGACCTGATGGGCCTCATGTGTGGTATATTGCCTAGAAAATAGGTTACAAATCCCCCCCCACCCCCCTTTTCTAAAG
>CAYQOD010000111.1:0-6569 GCA_964419065.1 uncultured Thermodesulfobacteriota bacterium
CGATATGCAGCAATTACCCCCTCAAATCCCCGACTATCATCCTCTACGGCATCCAGTAATTTTTTCTGTAGAGATTCGGCATCCTTTCGAATCTCCTCCATCTCCGCTTTCACATTTTCATATCCCTTTTTCCCGATGGTCAGGTCGGCGACCATGCAGATGAGCGAGGCGGAGAGGGCGCCGGCAAGGGCCGATACACTGCCCCCCCCGGGAACGGGCTCTCCTGAAGAAAGCTTCTCAAGGAACTGGGATATCTTCAGATCTTTCATAGGAGCCGATTTTCAATGACCTGCTCGGGCCTAAATTCATGGGCCCTCAGGTAGAAGTTTGCTGTTTCCACTAAGGCACCCAGCGGGATGAGTCCCACGATCTCCGATCCCACAATCTCCAGCCCATAGCGGGAGACCTCGCTGCGGATAGCTTCGAAGACCCGATGGATGGGAGTTTTTTCGTAATTAAGCAAATTCATAGAGATCTGGCATATTTTTTTCTCCTCCAATGAAATCCCCATCGCCCTCACATAGCGGAACCCGCCGTCCATGAACCGGACGGCTCGCGCGATCTTTTTCGCGACCTCGACATCCTGTGTGTTGATATTGACGTTAAAGGCGATGAGGGGGTAGCGGGCCCCCACGACCGTCGCCCCTGCTTTGGGGTTAAACTCCCTAAGACCGGCGTCGGGGGCCCATTGGGGGTCTTTCATTTTCTCTCTGAGGCCTTCATACTCTCCCTTGCGGATCGCCGGAAGGTTCTGGCGCTCTGGACGAAGGGCGGCCTCCTCATAGAAATAGATGGGGACCATCCCCTTTTCGCCGAGTTCCTTTCCGAACTGGTGGGCCAATGCCACCGCCTCCTCCATCTCGATGTCCCGGATGGGGACAAAGGGGACGACATCGATTGCCCCCAAGCGCGGGTGTGCCCCAGAGTGTCCTCGCATATCGATGAGCTCAATGGCCTTCAGACAAGCCCGGAGGGCCGCATCAACCACCTTCTCGGGCTCGCCGATAAAGGTCACCACGGATCGATTATGATCCTCATCCCAGGAGTAGTCTAAGAGCTTCACACCACCGACAGCGCGGATTTGCCCTACGAGCTCCTCTATCTTTCCTTTATCCCTCCCCTCACTGAAATTGGGGACGCACTCGAGAATTTTCATGTCTTCACTCCTCCAAAGCAGGGCTGTTCACCCCTTTATACCTACCGCATTGAGACATATCCTTTTTGGGGAGTTTGAGGGGTTGCACCCCTCAACGGGAGGTTGAAGGCTATACCGAGATATTTTTCCCGCCAAGGCGGGATTCGTGGGTGACGAAGTAGTCATGGTCAATTACAGTATATAACACGTCACGGTGTTTCCCAAAAGTTTTTCGCCCGCACGGGTTTGCCGTATCCAAGAAAGTCATCCATCCATACCACAAGGCGGTTGAACAGGGTTGCCCTGCGAATGATGGCCCTCACGGCGTCGTGAATGATGCCCTGTGGTTTATTGAACGGACAGACCTTAACGCAGTTGTTACAATCCATCCAATTTTTAACCCAGAAGAGAAAACACTTCTCTGGGTTTATGTACCACTTCAGGACACCCGAGTGGTTGGAGAAAGAGGGGCCTTCCATGGTCGGGTCACCATACGGGATGGCCTGAGAAGGGCAGTGGTTGGCACATTTCTTACATACCTTGCAAAATTCCGCAACCCCGAAGGGGCGACAATCATCATACTGGAGGGGGAGGTCTGTAAAAACCTTGCAGATTCGCACACGGGGGCCGAATGGTTCGGTAATTAGAAGCCCCATACGGCCCAGTTCTCCCAATCCCGCAGCCATAGCTAGCGGAATAGATAAGGCGGTATCGTTTCCGGATGGTACCGCCCTATAACCCAACCCGCGGATGAAGGCGGCAAGCAGATTAGCCACAAACGCCATCTTCGAATATCCGAGGCCAGTGGATGCACCAGATATCGCATCTGGAGAATAACGCGCTGATTCATAGTCCATTTCAACGGCCATAACAATGGCATTTTGACATCCATCAGGGAGCTTAAGGGGGCGATTTTTCATATTGACTAAATCATATTCATGGGAATAGACAAGATGTGGATGGGCATAGCAGATACCCACCAGGTCTGCCCCAAAAAACGTGGCTGCTTTCTTTACAATATGGGTATTAACTTCCGGGGTACTGGTAACTGGTCCGTCGGTCTCGATAAACCGTTTGATTTTGTCCGCAATGTGGGTCCATGAATAGAGCCCGGAATTACTTCGCATGTTGCCAAGCCCAAACCCGTACTCAATGTTCCAGGTGGCATTTCTCAGGGCGTAGTCGAGCTTTCGGTATCCGTATTTATTCTGGTACTTAATAGTATTATAGAACCGGTCTCCTTGAAGGCGTATCTCTTCGTCCCAGGTTCTTCTCTTAAACATCTCATTTCTTTGATCAAACCGGTAATTCGGAACAGGAAAGGGGAATTTCTGGTCATCGTGTTTCGCTTGGATGGGTTCATTACTATTGTTCGTCATTTACGCGCCTCCACTGGATACTGAGTAATCGATGCTCAGATACCTCTTCACTGTCTTCACTTTCATACTCTTTTCTAACCGTAGTCTTTTAAAGATTTATGGGAACAAATCCTTTTGATTAAACGCCTCTTCGTTTCTTCAATAAGAGGTTCATTCAAAATATTACTCCTCTGGCTTAAATTCGGCGTGAAATCGGTACCGATCTCCTCGATAGAGATACCTCACAAAGGTGACAGGTTGTTCTTCGGTAAAGGTGATCCGATGCAGGAGGAGGGCAGGGGAATTAGCCTTAACGTTCAATAGCTGCGCCTCATCTGTTCGGAGGGCTACTGCTTCTAAATATTGTCTTACGCGTGTGAGAGGAAGGTCGTATTTTTGTATTAACAGATCATGAATCGATTCCTTATCCAGGGCTTCATCTAAGATGGGACGACACAAAGAGAGATTGAGATATCTACGCTCCAGCATCAACGGTTCACCATCGGCAAACCGAAGCCTCATCACGAAGATCACCTTTTCACCGGGGCGGAGTTGAAGCGCATCTTGCACCTCCTGAGGTGCCGCGATTACTTCCTTTCTGAGGACATTTGTACTTGGGGTCAACCCCCTTTCCCTCATATCACTGTGGAAACTGGTGATCAGGAAAAACCCATAATCTAATCGTCGTTCAGCGACATAGGTTCCTTTTCCCTGTTGGCGGAAGAGATATCCGTCTCTGACCAACTCATTGAGGGCCTTGTTAACAGTCATCCGACTGACGCCGAGTTGCTTTGCCAGTTGTAGTTCGGAGGGAATCATCGAGTTAGGAGCTAGATCTCCGGCCTTGATCTTTTTGATCAAACTTCTTTTAAGCTGAAGATAAATGGGGGTTGCATTCTGTTTGTCGATCATAATTTTTCAGGTTGACTTGTTTCTCTAAAATTTGTATATATTTGTATATACATTTTAACCCTATGTCAAGTGTAACCTGAATTTTTTGGGGAAGGTGAGATGAAGAGTTCCCATTTACATCTTAATTAACGACTTCAGGTAAAGAGGAGACGATCCAATGGTGAGACCAATGTATTATGAAGAGAGGCCCCCGTGGCCCATTAAAGCTCCGACAGGCCCCGACCTTCAATGCAGGACCTGGGATTCTGAAGGTGCCTTGAGAATGTTGATGAATAATTTGGACCCTGATGTAGCGGTTCACCCCGAAGAGTTAATCGTTTACGGGGGGGCAGGGAGGGCAGCCAGGAATTGGCGGGAATACAACCGGATTGTGAAGGCCTTGATAGAGTTGGGTGACGATGAAACGCTGTGTATACAGTCGGGCAAACCGGTCTATATTGCTCGAACAAATCCTCAGGCCCCTCGGGTAATCTTGGCCAATTCCAATATCGTCCCTGCATGGGCTACTCAGGAGTACTTTGACCGCTTCGATGAGCTCGGGCTCACCATGTATGGACAGATGACTGCTGGGAGTTGGATCTACATCGGTACACAGGGCATCCTTCAAGGGACCTACGAGACCTTGGCGGCTTTAGCTAGAAAGGAGTTTAACGCTACGTCCCTCCAGGGGAAGTTTGTCCTTACTGCCGGGATGGGAGGCATGAGCGGGGCCCAGCCCATGGCCGTCACCATGAACGGGGGGGTCGTTTTAGATGTGGAGGTGAGGCCTGAGAGGATTCAACGCAAGGTGGAAGAGGGCTACTGCGACCACATTACCTATGATCTGGATCAGGCGTTGAAATGGGCGATGGAGGCCAAGGCAAACGGGATCCCCCTATCAATAGGGCTGGTGGGTAATGCAGCGTATGTCTACCCTGAGCTAGTGAAACGGGATATAATACCCGATGTGGTCACTGACCAGACCCCGGCTCACGATCTCTCCGCCTACGTCCCGCTGGGAGACTTGGCGGAGTTAGATGAGTTGAGGGAGAGGGATCGGGATGAATATTGGAAGAGGGCCTTGGATTCAATCGGAAAGCACGTCGAGGCCATCTTAGAGTTTCGGAGAAGAGGGGCCATCTGCTTCGACTATGGCAACAATTTGAGGACACAGGCCGAAAGGGCAGGAGTAAAGATACGCGATGAGCGGGGAGAGTTCCGCTATCCCGGTTTCATCCCGGCATACATCCGACCGCTCTTTTGCCAAGGGAAAGGACCCTTCCGCTGGGCTGCCCTCTCAGGGGACCCGCACGATATAGAAAAAACCGATCGTTTGGCGCTGGAGCTTTTCCCTGATGACGAACCTCTCCATAGATGGATTCGACTTGCTCGCGCGAAGATACCCTTTCTCGGATTACCTACACGGATCTGCTGGTTGGGTTATGGAGATCGAGCGCGATTCGGGTTGACAGTGAACGATTTGATCGCCAAAGGGGAGATTCGGGCCCCTATTGTATTTGGTCGGGATCACCTGGATTGTGGTTCCGTAGCATCACCCTACCGGGAGACCGAAGGGATGAAGGATGGAAGTGATGCCATCGCTGATTGGCCACTCCTCAACTTCGCTCTGAACGCCGTGTGCGGGGCCAGCTGGGTGAGTTTTCACCATGGGGGTGGAGTAGGTATCGGCAACTCACTTCATGCGGGCATGGTAATCGTGGCCGATGGAACTCGAGAAAAGGCGGAACGGCTCGAGAGGGTTATGACCGTTGATCCGGGGATCGGTATCGCCCGTCATGTAGATGCAGGTTACGAGGAAGCTTTGGAGACGGCGAAACAAAAGGGAGTTAAAATACCTGAATGGGGCGCTGCTGAATTCTGAAAACCATGGAAAAGATCGACCTCATCGTCCTTCATTGCAGAGAGTTGATCACCGTAGCCAACTGCTCCAGACGCCCGAAGATCAAGGGTGAGATGGATGATCTGAACATCATCGAGGATGGAGCCCTGGCTGTCTCAGGGGATCGCATCGTCTTCGTCGGTGAAACATCGGATCTCACCAGAGAGATCCGATGGGATGATTCCAGGGCGACCGTCATCGATGCCTCCGAACATGTGGTGATGCCAGGTTTTATAGATCCCCACACCCATGCGGTCTTCGGGGGCAGTCGGGCTGAAGAATTTGTTCAGAAACTCAAGGGTGCTACCTACCTGGAGATCCTCGAAAAGGGGGGTGGTATCCTTAAAACGGTCAGGGAGACCAGAGGACTTTCAGTACAAGCGTTGGCCTCAACCTCAAAGATCTACTTGGACAACATGCTCCTGCACGGGACCACCACGGTTGAGATAAAGAGCGGCTATGGCTTGGACAGGGAAAATGAACTGAAGATGTTACTAACCATTCAGTCCCTCCAAAAAGGCCATCCCATGGACATCATACCTACGTTCATGGGTGCCCACGCCATCCCCCCTGAGTATAAGGACAATCCCGACGAGTATGTCGATATGGTCTTGGATATGCTCCCTGAGGCCAGAGAGTACGCGGAGTTCTGCGATGTCTTCTGCGAGCAGGGGGCTTTTACCCTTGCGCAGAGTCGGAGGATATTGACTGCGGCCAAGGAACTGGGGTTTAAACTGAAGTTCCATGCTGGAGAGTTTAACGACATCGGGGGTGCAGAGCTGGCAGCAGACCTGGGCGCCATTACCGCTGATCACCTCGATTGGATCTCTGAAGATGGTATGAATAAGATGGCAGAGAAGGGGGTCATCGGGGTTCTTCTTCCGTCCGTCACGTTTTACCTGGGGGGAGAACACTATGCCCCTGCTGCGGCAATGATGAACAAGGGAGTACCCGTGGCTCTGTCCACCGACTTCAACCCCGGCTCCTCTCCCACCGAAAACATGCAGATGGTCATCGCCCTGGCTTGTATCAAGATGAAGCTGACGCCGGAGCAGGCCATTAATGCTGCAACTATCAATGCCGCCTATGCTATCAACCGTGCCCATGAGGTGGGAAGTCTGGAGGTGGGGAAGAAGGCGGACTTCATCTTCCTCCGTCTCCCGAGCTATATCCATCTACCCTACCGGTTTGGCATCAATCACGTTACGAGGGTGATCAAAGAGGGAAGGCTCGTGGTAGAGAATACGGGCGTTCTCTAATGGATGGGCGTTCAGGCTTTGAAGCA
>CAYQOD010000112.1:0-6564 GCA_964419065.1 uncultured Thermodesulfobacteriota bacterium
GGCCCCAGAGGCACGTACAGCCCTCAATACGCTGCGCCCCTAGTCGACCGAGGCGATCCATGTATTGGAGGAAATGAGATGCAAACAAAAATACGCTCCCTTCATAGATTTCTGTTTTTCTCTATATGCATCCTAGGAAGCATGCTCCATACCGGAGCTGCCTTTGATCAATCAAACACAGAAAATATTCTCGGGGAACGTGCAGTATATATAGATACCCACGCCCACGTGGACGCTATCTGGCAAGCGAAGGCTGCCTTGAACGACATGGAAACGTGGGGCATCAGAAAGATGCTGATCATGCCGCCCCCGTATTGGCCGGATCGTTATGATCCATACTACATCAATGCCCTCGTTGACATTGTCAAGAAATATCCGGACCGATTCGCCTTCCTTGCTGGAGGCGCGACCCTCAACGTTATGATTCAACAGGTGGCGCATAAAAAAACAATCGGTCCGGCATTACAGAAGAAATTTGAGAAAAAGGCTGTGGATATCCTTGCCAAGGGTGCCATCGGGTTCGGGGAATTGGCTGCTGAACATCTATCTCTTCGTGAAGGACATCCCTATATGTCAGCCCCGCCTGATCATCCCCTGTTTCTGCTGCTCGCTGATATCGCTGCGCAGCATAACGTGCCGATTGACATTCACATGGAGGCGGTTCCCGAAGAAATGCCGCTCCCTTCACAACTCAGTTCGCCACCAAATCCACGGGTGTTGTCTCCCAATATCGCGGCTTTCGAGCGATTGTTGGCCCATAATCGAAAGGCGAAAATCATCTGGTCACATGTGGGCTGGGACCAAACAGGACATCGCACTCCTGCCCTGACCCGAGAGCTGCTACACAAGCATCCCAATCTCTTCATGAACTTCAAGCTTCGTCGAGATAGGCATAGCCGCGCCGATAACTGCCCGGTAGACCAATACCACCGGATAAAACCTGAATGGCTCGCAGTCATGCGGGAGTTTCCCGATCGCTTTCTGATCGGGACCGATGTGAAATACCTTTCAGGCACCAGGCAGCACAAAGAGTCGTGGGGGATGGAAGAGACGATGTCATTTGCCTCAATGCTGCCCCCTGATCTTATCCGAGCCATTGGGTATAAAAATGCCCGGAACATCTTTAAGCTTGATGAGTGAACTGGCTACTATAGTATACGGCGGTCTCCGGGAGACTGTCCTGAGGGTGCAATCATATATGCCTCGACAGATAAAACATGCCCAATTCTGACGGTCTTCGAGACCCTGTCAACAAGGGACCTCTTTCGATCAGAAGAGGCTTCCAAAAACCAGTATTCAGAGATTCTTATGTGCTAACTAAAACGTGCATTCCCCCTTTAGACAAGGGGGGATGGGGGGATTTGAAACCTATTTTCTAGGCAATCCATCATGACTGCTTTGTCACCCACGAACGATGAAAATGTACGCTCACTCTTTCCCCCTCTCCCCCAATTGTGTGGGGGAGAGGGTGGGCCTGTCCACGGTTTTGCCAGGCTCTTCGCTGAGAGATTGTAACCTATAAAGTCAGTTCAAGGCATGAGATGGGACTTGGAAATGAGCAACTGGCCAAACGCGCTCCCCGGGCTCCGTCTTCGTGGGTTTGGGAGAAAAGATTGTTTTCAAGGGAGAGATATATTGAATATGATTAATTCTATCGGAGTTCCAAAGTGGCTTCTTTAGCAAGTTCCAAGGCAATCAGTTTCTGCTCATTTTTTTCTAGAGGCCATCCTATAATGTTGGCGTGTCTTGGCGGATTATTATCAGGATCTATACTTAATCCTGTTTTCTCAACCAGTTGCGCCCTTATCTCTGCTCTTCCATAAAGCGTCTTTCCTGATTGACTAACCACCTTTTTTTCACCAATTTGCCAAATCTTATTATTGTCAAGACCCTCAACTCGAAAAACAGAAAGTCGTAAATCGGCTGGTGGCATAAATGCAACTGTTCTGACTCTCTTATTTTGACGGCTGAATTGCGTTCTGTGGGTCAAAAAACGGGCAAGGAGTTCATGAGGATCAACTATATCTGGCATTTTAGAATTTTACTTCTTACAAAAACACTCTCTGAATATTCTCTAAAATTGTCTTAGGTAGTTCGTCTCCAAAATATTCAATTCCACTAGTCTTATTACTTCCAAAGAGACCAGCGTATGTAAGTTCACTATTACCACCCACGCTTATTGAAAATATTCGTTTGGGTCCATTATACCATTCAAAGACAACCTCCCCATCAGGATCTACTGTAATCTCAGGTCTAGGTATAGTTGCTATTGGTAATGCAGTGAAAAATCTTATAGCCTCACTGTAAAAAATTGGATCGATAGCTTTTGCACCGTAGCCATCCCAATTTTCTTCCGAACATTCAAGAAAAACTTCATAGAGTTCTTGTAACAAATCCTGCTTATCTAAAAGCATACTCTGGGGCTCATCGCTCGATAATCGTATTATTTTTACCTGCAGCTCAACTGCATCTTCACTGACACCCCGATTGGGTCCGAAAAGCCACTGGTAACCACCAAAATTTGTAGTAGTATGAGTGGTATTCATTCAAATAACCTCACTGTTTCATCGGTTAAACTATTAAAAAAGATATGATTTTTCATATCGCGAAGTTTCTCGAATGTTTCCCATATTTCTTTATCATCAATATTATAATCGTGAATTTTATAAACATCAATGTCTAATATAATAACTCGAAATTTAGGGTCAACGCCTTTTTCTAATGCTTGAATGATATTTGACTTAATATCCTGTTTCAAATCACGAATAACTATTCTATTGAAAAACCCTTCAACTTCTATGTTTGAAGGAAGATCGGGAGGACTGCTTGGAGGAGCTGCAAGATAATACGAGAAATCATCAGTTTTAAACGGGATCTCCAATCGATTGATATATCTAACAGCTATTCTTGTAACTAACTCAGGAGAAGCTTTATCAACATAAATTTCCCAAAGACTCTTAGCCTCTTTTATTATTTCCTCCCAACGAGTATAAGGTTTTAGCCGATTAAAGGTAAACCCATCATTTTTGAATTGGGCAATTTGTTTTTCATCAGCCGATTTAAAGAAGTAACCCTTTAACCCCATATCCTTGACGGTGGTTGACGACAATTTCCCCTTTTTTATCTCAATCCCTCCTGCAAATGCGTGACTTTCTTCGCTCTTTGGATATCGATCCCGAAGCTCTTCCTTTAAAGATTCGAATTTTTGAATCTTAAAATCTGATGAAAGTTTAACCCGAAAGTCAATTATTGCTTCGGCGATAGGAGCATTATTTAGATGTCTCTCTTTTGCCATCAACCCTCAAACATTGAAGATTTCTTAGTGTTGCACTTGCTTATTGAACTGGGGAGTACCCTAATTTGTATGTCTTAAGGTTATTATAAAACCTCTAAGTAGGATTGTAAAGATGCATGGTTAGAAGGCGAAGCAACAGGTACGATAGTCAACAGATTACAAGGGCTGAAGGCTAAGATCTGATAGCTAAAGGCGTTTACGCCGTATCCTCCTTCACCTCCTCGTAATCGGCGTCGACGACGTCCTCCTCTTTCTTCTCGTCCTTTGTGCCCTCCCCTGTATCAGAGGCCGCCTGCGCCTGCTGGGAGGCCTTGGCATACATCGCCTCTGCCAGCTTGTGGGCCGCCTGGGCCAGCTCGTCGTGGGCCTTCTTGATCTCGGCTACTGCATCTGCGCCCATGGCCTTTCGCGCCACCTCCAGGGCATCCTCCACCCGCTTCTTACCCCCCGCGTCTATCGCATCCCCATGTTCGCGCAGGGACTTCTCCGTCGAATAGATCACCCCGTCCAGCCGGTTGCGCTCCTCGGCCAGCTCCCGCTTGCGGCGATCCTCGTCCGCGTGGGACTCTGACTCCTTGACCATCCGCTCGATCTCCTCCTCTTTGAGGCCGCTGGAGGAGGTGATCCTGATGGACTGCTCCTTGCCGGTGCCCAGGTCCTTAGCCGTCACATGGACGATGCCGTTGGCGTCGATATCGAAGGTGACCTCTATCTGGGGGATCCCACGGGGCGCCGGGGGTATGCCCATCAGCTCAAACCTCCCGAGGGTCATATTGTTCGCCGCCATCTCCCGCTCGCCCTGCAGGACATGGATGGTCACCGCCGTCTGGTTATCGGCGGCGGTGGAGAAAATCTGGCTCTTGCGGGTGGGGATGGTAGTGTTGCGATCGATGAGCCGCGTGAAGACCCTTCCGAGGGTCTCAATCCCCAGGGAGAGCGGCGTGACATCCAGCAGCAGCACATCCTTCACCTCCCCCTTCAGGACCCCCGCCTGGATGGCCGCACCGACGGCCACCACCTCGTCAGGGTTTACCCCCTTGCTCGGCTCCTTGCCGAAGATCTCTTGGACCTTCTGCTGGACCTTGGGCATCCGCGTCATCCCGCCGACGAGGATCACCTCATCGACATCCCCCGGGGAGAGCCCGGCATCCGAGAAGGCCTGCCGACACGGCCCTTCCACCATATCGATGAGGTCTGCTACCAGGGCCTCCAGCTTTGCCCGGGTGAGCTTCATGGCGAGGTGCTTGGGGCCGGAGGCATCGGCGGTGATGAAGGGGAGGTTGATCTCCGTCTCCAAGGAGGAGGAGAGCTCTATCTTGGCCTTTTCCGCTGCCTCCTTCAGTCGCTGCAGGGCCATGCGGTCTTTGCGCAGATCGATGCCCTGCTCCTTTTGGAACTCATCGGCCAGATGATCAATGATCCCCTGATCGAAGTCCTCCCCGCCCAGGTGGGTGTTGCCGTTGGTGGACTTCACCTCGAAGACCCCATCCCCCAGATCCAGGACGGAGATGTCAAAGGTCCCGCCGCCCAGATCGAAGACGGCGATCCGCGCCTCCTTCTTCTTGTCGAGCCCATAGGCGAGGGAGGCGGCCGTCGGCTCATTGATGATCCGCAGCACCTCGAGCCCTGCGATCTTCCCCGCGTCTTTGGTCGCCTGACGCTGACTGTCGTTGAAATAGGCCGGGATAGTGATGACCGCCTCGGTCACCTTCTCGCCCAGGTAGTCTTCGGCCGTCTGCTTCATCTTCTGCAGGATCATGGCCGAGAGTTCTTGGGTGCTATAGTCCTTCCCCTGGGCGCGAATCCAGGCGTCGCTGTTGTTCGCCTCGACGATCTTATATGAACAGATCTCGATGTCCTTCTGCACCTCAGGATCCGAAAACCGTCTGCCGATGAGCCGCTTGACGGCGTAGACGGTGTTCTCGGGATTGGTGATGGCCTGACGGCGGGCGATCTGCCCCACCAGCCGCTCCCCCTTGTCGGTGAAGGCCACCACCGACGGGGTGATCCTGCTGCCTTCAGCGTTGACGAGGACCTTCGGCTCACCCCCTTCCATCACCGCTACCACCGAGTTGGTCGTCCCCAGATCGATCCCCACAACCCGTGCCATCTCTTACGCCCCCTCCTTCTCCGTTTCGCCATCCCCGTGGGCCTTGGCCACCACCACCTTGGCAGGGCGCAGGAGCCGGTCGTTGAGCAAGTACCCCTTCTGCAGTTCCGAGACCACACACCCGGGGTCGCAGTCCCCGGTGGCCTGTTCCATGACCGCCTCGTGCCTGCCGGGGTCGAAGCGCTCTCCCACAGCGGAGATGGGGGTGGCCCCGAACCGCTCTAATATCTGGAGGACCTGCATCAGGGTCATCTCCACCCCCTCTACAATCCCCTCCTTATTCCCCTGTTCAGAGGCGTGCTCCACGGCCCGCTCCAGATTGTCTAGTACGGGCAGCAGTTCTCTGATCAGCCCTTCGTTCCCATACTTGACGAGATCGGCCTTCTCTCTGGCCACCCGTTTTTTATAGTTCTCAAAGTCGGCTGAAACCCGCAAGAGACGGTCATAGTTCTCCTTCGCCTCCTCCTGGGCCTTGGTGAGGGCTGTCTCAAGCTCAGCGATGACCTCCTTGCTGCTGCGCCTCTTCTTCTCCTTTGCCTCCTCCGCCCCTTCAGCGACTAGTTCTCTCTCCTCTCTGTGACCTTCTTCATCCATCGGCACGACCCCTCTGCGTTGTAAGCGTTTTATAAGGGATTGCTCCACTCCGATTCCAAGACATCGGTGAGGAGCTTGGCGGTAAAGTCCACCACGGGGATTACGCGGGAGTAGTCCATACGGACCGGTCCGATAACCCCGAGGATACCAAGGAAGCGTCCGGGTGGACCGTAGGTAGACGTAATAAGGCTGCACCCCTCGATAGCCGCTATTTCACAGTCCGAGCCGAAGATGATCTGTACCCCTTGAGCACTCATGCTCCGATCCAAGAGCCTGACCAGGAGGCTCTTTTCCTCAAAGGCCTTGAAGAGCTCCTTCATCCGCTCCACGTCTGCGAACGCCGGCTCATCGAGGATATTGACCTGTCCCTCTATATACAGATCCCTCTCCTCCTCTGGTATAAGGGCCATCCCTCCCAATCGCAAGGCCTTTTGCAGCAGCTCATCATAGGCCCTCTTCTCCCGTCTCATCTCCTCCACGATCCGCTCCCTCACCTCTCGGAGGGAAAGTCCTGTCAGGAGATCGTTGAGGTAGTGGGTGATCTTATACAATTCGTCTTGGTTGA
>CAYQOD010000113.1:0-6480 GCA_964419065.1 uncultured Thermodesulfobacteriota bacterium
TGCCTCCTCTATCAGGGAGGGATTCTCATGGGCGACCGTGCCCACGATCACCCGGTCGATCCCGAAGGAGAGCCACTCCTCGATGGCGCCGAGGTCCCTGATCCCCCCTCCTAGTTGGAGGGGGACATTCACCGTGCCCCGTATCGCCATGACCGCCTCAGCGTTCACCGGCCAGCCGGCCACGGCACCATCGAGATCGACGATGTGGATCAACTCGGCCCCGGCCCTCTCCCACCTCGCGGCCACTGCCGCCGGGTCAGGGGAGTAGACCGTCTCCTCCTCCATCCGCCCCTGGCGCAGACGCACACATCGCCCCCCCTTCAGGTCTATGGCCGGGATCACGAGCATCGGGTGATTGCTACGGGGTTAATGAAGGGAAGGTGCGCAGGACGGATTCAACGCCGATGGCCGTCAGCTTCTCCACCGTCACCCACTGCCCTCCACCCTTGACAAAGGTGGAGACCTTCAGGAGGTTTTCGCTCAGGGAGCGTTGCGTCTCGTCAAACCGAACGCTCCAGATCACCTTTCTATCCTCGACCCTGACCAGGTGGGCGTCAAAGGCCACTGAGGCCGGCCGCTCCACCCCCAGGGCGCTGCCTATGCGTTGCTCAAAGCGGTAGACCCCTCCGATCACCACCGCATGGGCGCCGAGCCCCTCCCCCAACCGCACCGCCTCCCCGAGGGGGTCCTCTCTGAAGGCGAGGGGGTCGGGTTCCTCCAGGGCGGTCATCACCTGACCCAGGGGCATTACCTCACATCGTCCCAGGCGAAGGAGTTGGCGCTGGAAGATAGACGTCACCTCAGATCCTGCACGGGAGGGGAGCTCTCCGGCACGGAAGAAGAATTCCCCCTGTAGCCCTTTGATCATGGTCTCCCCCGGCGCGTGCGGCCTGATGGTCAGAAAGGGGAGGACCGCCACCTTCTGGCGGGGCGCAATCCTCTCCCCTCCTCCTTGAGGATGGCACCAGGCGGGGAGGAGAAAGATGAGGAGGCCGAAGATGACCCCCACGACCATGACCTGTCTCGTCTTCATCTGGTATCTCATAGGCACCTCCCCCCTTACAATCTATTCGTCTCTTCTCAACAAAGGTTGCGCGAGAGGATTCAAGGATTCATCTCATAGGATTTCAGGGGTCTCGTGAAAGACAAACCCCTTGAATCCTTGAACCCTCGAATCCTAGAACCCCACTCACTCAACGGTTGATCCCTTGAACCCTCTCAATTTCAGCAGATACCTGTGGGGGTGGGCTCAACTTATAGTCTGCCCTTGGTAGAGGGGACCCCGATCCTCCTCTCGTCCAATGAAGAGGCCTGGTCCAAGGCCCTGCCGAGTCCCTTGAAGATCGATTCGATGATGTGGTGGAGGTTCTTACCGTACAGGAGATCAATGTGGAGGGTGAGGCCGGCGTGGTCCACCAGGGCCTTGCAGAAAGACTCCACCAGTTCCACGTCAAAACCCCCGGCCTTTCCCGCTGCCTTGACGCGATAACCCAGAAAGGGGCGGCCGGAGATATCCAGGACCACCCTGCTCAGGGCCTCGTCCATGGGGACCAGCGCCTCCCCAAACCTCCATATCCCCGCCGCATCCCCCAAGGCCCTCTTGATCCCCTCCCCCAGGGCGATCCCCACGTCCTCCACGGTGTGGTGAAAGTCAACCTCCAGGTCTCCCGTCGCCCGTACGGAGAGATCGAAGAGGCCGTGCATGGCCAGCAACGAGAGCATGTGATCGAAGAAGGGGATGCCGGTGGAGACCTCCGAACTGCCCTTCCCGTCCAAGTGGATGGAGAGGGAGATATCGACCTCTCTGGTCTTGCGCTCTACCTGGGCCCTTCGTTCCATCTGTTAATCCTCCGTTCCCCTCACCTCCACGGCCTGGGCATGGGCCTCCAGGCCTTCCAGGCGGGCCAATCGGGCCACATCGTCCTTCACCCCCTCCAGGGCCTCCCGGGAAAAGGAGAGGAGGTTGATCCTCTTTATAAAGTGTTCCACCCCGAGAGGGGAAAAGAACCGGGCCGTACCCCCGGTGGGCAGCACGTGGTTGGGGCCCCCCAGGTAGTCCCCCACCGCCTCCGGGGTATAGGGGCCGAGGAAGACCGCGCCTGCATGTTCCACTGCACCCAACCACCGAAAGGGGTCGTGGAGGGCCAGCTCCAGGTGTTCAGGGGCGATCCGGTTGGCGATCTGCATCCCCTCCTCGAGATCCCGCACCAGGATGATGAGCCCATGCCGCTCGAGGCAGGCCTCAATAATCTCCTGTCGTGGAAGGGTCTTCGCCATCCTCCTCGTCTCTTCCTCCACCCGCTGGGCAAACCCATTGGAGGGGGTGATCAGGATCGGCCAGGCCATCTCATCGTGCTCAGCCTGGGAGAGGAGGTCAGCGGCGAGGATGGTAGGCGAGGGTGTCCCATCGGAGAGCACGAGGATCTCACTCGGTCCTGCCACCATATCTATCCTCACGACCCCAAACAGCAGCCGTTTGGCCGTGGTCACATAGATATTCCCTGGCCCCACGATGATATCGACCCGCGGCACGGTCTCGGTGCCATAGGCCAAGGAAGCAATGGCCTGGGCCCCCCCGGCGAGCAGGACTCTGTCGGCACCTCCCATCCGGGCAGCAGCCAGGATGTAGGGATTCACTCCCTCGCGGGAGGGAGGGGTCACCACCACTATTTCCTTTACCCCTGCCACGGTGGCAGGGATGACGTTCATCAGCAGAGAAGAGGGATAGGCCGCCTTCCCCCCGGGCACGTAGACCCCGGCCCTGGCCAGGGGGCGCACTACCTGCCCCCTCACGATTCCTTCTTCCGTATCAAACCAAGAGCGATGGATCATCTCCTGGCGGTGGAAGGTCTCGATCCGCTCGGCAGCCCGCAGAAGTGAACCGAGGATCTCCTCGTCTCCCTCCTGCCAGGCTCGCTCCCAGGCCTCCGGAGGAACCTCTATCTCCGACGGAGAGATCTCCACCCCATCGAACTGCTGGGTATACCGGAGGAGGGCCTCATCACCCCTCTGCCTCACCTCCTCGATGATCTCCCGCACGGCACCCTCGACCCCCTCCATCTCCGCTCGCCGCTGGGAAAGGAGCCCCTCCAACTTCTCCTCAAAGCCCTCACCTTTACTATCAAGGAGCCTCATCCAGATCTACCCTCCGAACAGTGGCCCCCAGGGCGGCCAGTTTCCCTTCCAGGTCCTCATATCCCCGCTCCAGGTGATAGGCACGGGAGATCACTGTCGTCCCCTCGGCGGCGAGCCCCGCTAGCGCCAGGGAGGCGCTGGCCCGCAGATCGGTGGCCATAACCGGGGCCCCACTCAGTCTGGGCACACCATTGACGATGGCGGCTGAACCCTGCACGCGGATATCGGCGCCCATTCGCTTTAGCTCACTGACGTGCATGAACCGATTCTCGAAGATGGTCTCCGAGATGACGCTGAGCCCGTTGGCCACGCTCATCAACGCCATAAACTGGGCCTGCATATCGGTGGGGAACCCCGGGTAGGGGAGGGTCTTCACATCGGCGCTCCTGATCTTGCCATCTCTCACAACCCTCACCTCCCCTTCTCCCCGCAAGGAGATCTCCGTCCCTACCTCCCGCAACTTACCCACCACGGCCTCCATGTGCTCCAGGGGACACCCCTTGATCAGGATGTTCCCCCCAGTGATCCCCGCCGCCACCATCAGGGTGCCGGCCTCTATCCTGTCGGGCAGGACGTTGTGTTCCACCGGCCGCAACCGCTCGACCCCTCGGATGGTCAGCACGCTGGTTCCCTTCCCCTCTATCTCGGCCCCCATCTCGGTGAGGATCTGGGCCAACTCCTCCACCTCGGGCTCACGGGCGGCGTTCTCGATGACCGTGGTCCCCTGAGCGGTGGCAGCAGCCATCATGAGGTTCTCCGTGCCGGTGACCGTGGGGATGTCCAAATATATCTGAGCCCCCTTCAGCCGCCGGGGGGCCTGGGCCTTAATATAGCCGTGCTCCAGCTCGATCTGAGCACCCAGCTGCTCCAGCCCCTTGAGGTGGAGGTCCACCGGCCTCGCCCCGATGGCACACCCACCAGGCAGCGAGACCACCGCCTCCCCCATCCTGGCAAGCAGCGGCCCGAGGATAAGGATGGAGGCCCGCATGGTCTTCACCAGCTCATAGGGGGCGGTCACCCCTGTTAAGCTGATGGCATCCACCTTCAGCTCCCTTTCCCCTGTCCACTGGAGCCGGGCCCCGAGGTTCTCCAGGAGGACCCAGAGGGTCTCCACATCCCGTAGGCGGGGGACATTGGTGAACGCGCATACCCCCTCGACGAGGAGGGCGGCGGTCAGGGCCGGCAGGGCTGCGTTCTTGGCCCCGCTGACCGAGACCTCTCCTACCAACCGCTTTCCCCCTTCGATGACGATCCCCTTCATCTCCTCTGTGCCCTGATCACCCTCGAGACCCCGGCGTAATCCGGGATCAGTCCTATGTTCGTGAACCTTGCCTTCTCGAGTATGGTGGTGACGTCCGAGGTCTGCCCTTCTCTTATCTCCAAGAGGAGCCATCCTCCCCCCACCAGATATCCCGGTGCCCCCTGGGCGATCTTTCGGAAAAAGCACAACCCGTCCTCCCCCCCATCCAAGGCGACAGCGGGCTCGTAATCCCTCACCTCCGGGGCCAGGTGGAGGATTTCCTCGGTGGGGATATAGGGGGGATTGGAGACGATGAGGCTGAAGGGAGGCTCCCCCGGGGGGAAGAGATCCCCGTGTACGAACCTGATCCGCCCCTCCACCCCATGTTCCTGGGCGTTCTCCCGCGCCAGGGCGATGGCATGGGACGAAATATCCGTGGCCACGATCATTGCCTCCTCCAACTCCGTGGCGACGGCGACGGCCACCGTCCCGCTGCCAATCCCTATCTCCAGTATCCGAAGCGGGGGTTGCATCTCCCTGCCTATCCGGAGGGCCTCCTCCACCAGGTGCTCGGTCTCCGGCCGCGGGATGAGGCAGTCGGGGTTCACCTTAAACCGCAAGGACCAAAACTCTTTGTACCCGACGATGTAGGCCACGGGCTCCCAGGCGGTGCGCCGCTGGATCATCTCCCGATATGCCTGTCGCTCCACCTCTTTAAGGGGTCTATCATAGTTGAGATAGAGTCCCACCCGATCTATCCCCAAGAGGTGGGCCAGGAGCACCTCAGCATCCAGGCGGGGGTTCTCCATGCCCTTTCTGCGAAAGTGCTCGACCGTCCACGTGAGGGCCTTCAGCACCGTCCAGCGCTGCTGGGTCATCAGTGGCTCGCCAGCCCCCTTTTTCGGAGGGCCTCGGCCTGATAGTGGGCGATGAGGGCCTCGATGATCTCCCCGAGATCGCCCTCCAAGACTTTCTCCAGTTGGTAGAGGGTGAGGCCGATGCGGTGGTCTGTCACCCTTCCCTGAGGAAAGTTATAGGTCCTGATCCGTTCACTGCGGTCCCCTGTGCCCACCTGGCTGCGTCTCTGTCGGCTGATCTCCTCCTGTTGCCGCTGCCGTTGTATGTCGAGGAGCCTCGCCAGCAGGACTTTCATCGCCTTGGCCTTGTTCTTGTGCTGGGACTTCTCGTCCTGACAGGTCACCACCATGCCGGTGGGAAGGTGGGTGATCCTAACCGCTGAGTCGGTCTTGTTGACGTGCTGCCCTCCGGGGCCCGAAGCCCGGTAGACGTCTATCTTGAGGTCTTTGGGGTCGATCTCCACCTCTACCTCCTTGGCCTCGGGCAGGACCGCCACGGTGACCGTCGAGGTGTGGATCCTCCCCTGCGACTCAGTGAAGGGGACCCGCTGCACCCGCTGCACACCGCTCTCGTACTTCAATTTGCTGTAGGCCCCCTTCCCCTCGATGAGGGCGATGATCTCTTTGACCCCCCCCACACCGGTGGCGTGCTGACTGAGGACCTCCACCCGCCAGTTGTTCACCTCCGCGTACCGAGCGTACATCCGAAAGAGATCTGCCGCAAAGAGGGCGGCCTCTTCCCCTCCGGTACCAGCCCTGATCTCCAGGACGACGTTCTTCTCGTCGTTGAGGTCCTTCGGGAGGAGGGAGAGGATCAGCTCTCGCTCCACCTTCCCCCTCTCTTCGGTGAGGGCGCCGAGTTCCTCCCGGACCATCCCCTTGAGCTCCTCATCCTCTTCCTTGAGGAGGGCTCGGTCTTCTTCGATACGCCGCAGGAGGTCCTTGTACCTCCGGAAGCGTTCCACCACCCTCCCCAGCTCTGCGTGCTCTTTGGCGTATCGCTGGTACTCCTCCCTCCGGGCCACCACCTGGGGGTCACCCAAGAGGCGCCCTAACTCCCCGTACCTGGCCTCCGTCTCCTCCAGCCTTCCCAGGACCTCCTGGTTCAAGTTCTCTATGCCTCCTTGAAGGACACCACGTCCCCCTGATCTTACGATCAGGGGGCTCATCGGGGCAAAAAAGATCACCGGCTGCACAAAGGCCGCAGCGCTGCCTTCAGCCGGTGAGGAGTCCTCCTCCCTATTCCTG
>CAYQOD010000114.1:0-6464 GCA_964419065.1 uncultured Thermodesulfobacteriota bacterium
CGCATCGCTTCCTCTTCAAGGCCATGGGATACACCGATGACGAATTGGAACGACCCCTCATAGGAGTGGCCAATGCGGCCAACGAGGTTATCCCCGGTCATATTCACCTGGACAGAATCGCCCAGGCCGTCAAAGAAGGGATCAGAATGGCAGGGGGTACACCTATGGAATTCGCCACCATCGGGATCTGCGATGGAATCGCCATGGCTCATGAGGGGATGAAGTACTCCCTGGGGTCTCGAGAACTCATTGCGGATTCCGTGGAGGTAATGGCCAGGGCGTATCCCTTTGACGGACTGGTCTTGATCGCCAACTGTGACAAGATCATTCCAGGGATGATGATGGCCATGGCCAGGTTGAATGTCCCTGCGATCATGGTAAGCGGTGGTCCCATGCTCACGGGATGGCATGGCGGCAGTGATACGGATGTTATCACGGTCTTTGAGGCAGTAGGAAAGGTGGCAGCAGGTGAGATGACTATGGAGGAGCTCGCGGCACTGGAAAGTGCCGCCTGCCCTGGACCAGGCTCGTGTGCCGGTATGTTTACGGCTAATTCCATGAACTGCCTCTCCGAGGCCCTGGGGATTGCCCTGCCTGGCAATGGGACTATACCTGCTGTGGATGCCGCACGACTGCGCCTTGCCAAGGAGGCCGGGAAAAGGGTGCTCGAGCTCATCCAACGGGACCTACGGCCGCGGGATATCCTCACGATGGATGCCTTTGTCAACGCCATCACGGTCGATATGGCCTTTGGCGGTTCCACCAATACAACCCTGCATCTACCGGCCATTGCCCATGAAGCTGGCCTCAAGATAGACCTGGCGATCTTCAACCAGGTGAGCCACAAGACCCCCCACCTGTGTAATCTCTCGCCAGGGGGCCCTCACCACCTGCAGGATCTCCATCGGGCAGGGGGGGTCCCCGCACTCATGGGGGAGCTCGCAAAGGCAGGGTTGATCAACACCGACGCCCTGACCGTTTCGGGCAAGACGGTGAAGGAAAGTATCGCTTCATCGCCCGTCCTCGATCCAAAGGTGATACGACCATTGGATAATCCCTACCACCCCACCGGTGGCCTGGTCGTCCTCTTTGGGAACCTGGCCCCGGAGGGGGCAGTGGTCAAGGCATCGGCTGTCGATCCAGAGATGCTCAGCAACCGAGGTCCTGCCCGGGTCTTTGAATCCGAGGAGGAGGCCTTACGGACCATTCTGACCAAGGGGATCACCGCAGGAGAGGTGATCGTCATCCGCTATGAAGGACCCAAAGGGGGACCAGGGATGAGGGAGATGCTCGCCCCTACCTCGGCCATCGCCGGCATAGGGATGGACAAGGAGGTATCCCTGATCACTGACGGCAGGTTCTCTGGAGGGACGAGGGGAGCCGCCATCGGGCATATCTCCCCAGAGGCAGCCAAAGGGGGGCCTATCGCCGTCGTACAAGATGGGGACATCATCGAGATCGACATTCCCACAAAGAGGCTTCAACTGCACCTCGCGGATGAGGAGATAGGACGGCGGCTCCAGGCCTGGAAGAGCCCTGAACCGAAGATCAGGTCTGGATATATGCGCCGGTATGCGCAGATGGTCAGCTCGGCCAGCACCGGGGCAGTGTTTTTAGAAAAATAAAGGGTCCTAGGATTCTAGGGTCCAAGGGTTCAAGTGATTTCTATTCAAAGATTTATTGAACGTTTTAATCCCTTACGTCGTTTTCAATCTTAACTCGACCCCTTGAACCCTCCCGCTTTGCGGGATCCCGCAGCCCATAAAATCTAAATTAAGAAGCGGGATAGACCCCTCGAACCCTTTTTTTATTAAAAAAAGGGGGGAGGGAGGGGGATACGTTACATACCCCGCCTCCCTCCGGGGGGGTTGAGGAGGGAAACGATAAATTCTCTGGCCTTTCTTCGTCACATCTCAGTGTGTGCTGTCGGGGCGCCAGCTTCATCCATCAGCTCTATCCTCACCCTGGCTCCCATCTCTTCTAAGGCCATCTTATACCTCCGGGCCTCCGTTAGGGTAACCTCCTTTTTTACCGTCAGAGGCGCCAATCGCAACATCTTGGTGACGACATGGGCTGGGAGGTTACACCGGCTCTGAAGGTTGTTCACCAGCTTATCCACGAGGCCGAAGTCCTTGGCCATAGGCCCCAGGAAGATGACTCGATATTTCGCCTCGTCATGTTCCATTGTTCGCTTCTCCGTCGTAGCTCTCCTTGCACTCTTTCTCCGATGATCTCTCCCATAAGGATGCATATAAGGTGCCAACATGCCATGTGTCGTCCTAATTATAAGTCATTAATTTTATTACAGAAAAATAGGCTGTCGAGAGCCACAGGGACTGTTATGATAGGGGTGGTATGGCCTAATTTGTCCTCAAAAGTGACAAAAATCGCCTTTTCAGTGCCTTCCCCTCTCCTCCCACGCCCGGAGAGACTACGGCGCTCACGGTAACAGCGCGATCCACCATGGCCCCTCGCCATGAAACCTGCACCTTTAGGGTTGTCAATTCCGGCTGTGGTACATCTGGCTGCACGGACCATTGTCTGGCATAGGTCACCCTATTGGCCTTATCAATATACGTATCTTCACCATCAGTGAACTGGTCAGTCTCTTGCAGTTCCGCCAACTTGTTCTTGGCCAGGGTTGTAGCCAGGATCGCCTGCTGCCCGGGGGTATTGATCCTCAAGACCACGAGCTGCAGGCCCGCCAGGCCCAACAGGCCGATGGCGAGGATGAACAGGGCGACCGTCACCTCCAAAAGGGTAACGCCTTTCCTGTCTCTCAACCGACTCATCGCGATACCTCCTGTTTCTCTTTTCCTTCTCATCCTTAGCTCGTCCTCCTGTTGGATGCTTTTCACTTGAACCCTTGAACTCTTCCACCCTTGACCCCTGTAGTTTATTACCTCCTCTCCTCCCAGAATAACGTCCGGCTCTTCGGTGAAAAAGCAGGAGAAACTGATATCTCCATTATCACGCCCGTACCCAGCTGAATAAGACTCACTACCCCTTCTTCCTGTCCCGAATGGATGACCGCGTGTGTCGGCATGCCGGAACCAAGGGTTATCTTTTTTAAGATCTCCTTATAGGTGTTGCCGTCGATTGTTATGGTCTCCGTGCCGAGGCCGATGACTGGCTCTTCATTGGCCGTGCCTGTCTCATAGTAGAGGGCATAGAGATAACTCGTCCCTCCATATCCACAAAGGTCAGTAGTGGGCTTAAAGGTGGGGAACAAGACGATACCACCTAGCACAGTGGGTTTGTGTAGGGATCGTTCCCCTCCGGTCAGGGTCAGATACCAGCCGTTTCTAGACCCGTTGCTGTATTCGTTCCTTCTATCAATAAGATATTGGCTAAAGGTATAATCATACGTCTTATCGTTGTTTACATCCACATATCCCTGCTCATAGACACGAACGTTCGTCACATTGTTGAGTTTCGAAGCAAGGTCTACCGTCCCTGTACCCGGGTCCCACACCCCCACGAGCCTTTGATCGCTCGTGTCGCTGCGGTCCGCATCGTTGAAGTAGCGCCCAGTCCCAAAGTAGATCCACAACCGGTTGAAGGGATCGACGGCAGCCGATGGCGCAGCAGTCACCGGCCTATTCAGTGACATGAAGGTGGAAAATCCCCACTGGCCAGGGTCCGTCTTTTCATCAATTTTTATGCGGTACATCTTCCCCAACCAACCTGCACTATAGTACGAAGCCCCGATATATCCTACATCCACCTCATAATCGACGGCGAGATCAACGGTGATGGGATCGGCCATGAAGACCTTTTTGTTTGATATCTCACTGTCGACGCCCGCCATATCAACCTTTCTTAGAAGGGCACCGGTCTTCAGATCAAGGATATAGACGTACCGCGACGTGGTAGCACCGTCACCGGCCAAAGTCCCCACCCCTGAGCCGAAGATGACATACCAACTCCCCACCTGATCCCGGGGCCCGACCCGCACAACGGTGGGATAGGAGGTGGTAAACCCCAGATCGGCATCGGTGAACTCCCAGAGGAGATTGGGGCTCTCAGGGTCGGTGATGTCGAGGGCGAAATAGGCGGAACGGAACGTACGGGTTTCAGTGCCGCTGCCGAAGTTTTTGGTCAGCTCTATCTTCCCGCCGCCGAGCCGCATCCCGCCGATGAGTATGGTCCCCCAGCCGTAGGAATGGGTTGCATCGGGATCATTTACCGTATCAAATATCCTCGCATCGACCACCTTGGGTTTCAGATCTACGTAATAGACATGGCAGTAATCGTGGCTGGTCAACCACTTCAGATGGGGGAGGAGATTGTAGGGGATGTAGGCCCAGAGTTCCTTCCCTATCTTGTCGCTCCCTGCAGGATCAG
The DNA here is from genome assembly GCA_964419065.1 of uncultured Thermodesulfobacteriota bacterium. Taxonomy (GTDB): domain Bacteria; phylum Desulfobacterota; class B13-G15; order B13-G15; family RBG-16-54-18; genus CAYQOD01. Next base: position 4,348 of record CAYQOD010000114.1, read on the forward strand.
AGTACCAACCGCGTTCTATTTTGCCTGTCCCGGACTTATCCCCCTCATTATAATACCCGGCGTTAAAGGCATGGAGCATCCCGTCGTTGGCCCCAGCGTACACCACTACCCTCCTATTTTTGTAGTCCCTATAGTATTCATGGTAGGTGCTGTCGCCATAGGTGAGGTGGAATTTCATCATGGGTGCCCCAAGGGCGACCGGCGTCGAATAGGTAATGTCGCCGAGCTTCCAGACCTTGTTTGCCTGGCCATCCACCGTCAGCCGCCTGTCCCTCATACTCGAGACGTACTCCCCTCGGATAAACTTGATGATGTTCTGGGCCTCGGTATCATCGGCTGCATTGAGGAAGGGCTTCAAGGTCGCATAGTTGGAGGTGACAAATTTGTCAGCACCCCACTCACTGGAGCCATCTGGCCGTGTGTTCTTATTAAGATCGAGGAATGTATAGATCGTCCGGGGTGCCGTCGCCTCTTCCCTCAGCGCCAGTTTTTTGCCACCCTCCCAAATGGGTTTTAATTCATTAAGGGCATATGTTGTCGGCGCAGGATCATCGGCGTCATCCGGATAGACCTGGCCGTTTCCATCAGGATCTTCATATTTTTTTATCTTCGTTGCGCCATCAGTATCTACAAAGAACTCTATGGCCTTATCGTCGGTTAGGACCAGGGCCTGATCTTGTGTGGTATCCTCCCTGATATTCCCGTATTGGTCGATCCAGAGGCCATTGAGATATCCGACCCAGTAGACCGTCCGCATTCCTTCTTCGATCTTGTAGTTAAAGAGGGCCTGGAACAGGGACCCCTCGCCCTCGGCAGAGGTGGACAACACCGAGACCGACGTCCCGGAAGAGGCCCGTCTGAGCATGTCAAAGATCGCTTCGGTGATCTTATCTTTTAATGCCTCACCCTCCGTAGCCTCGTAGTAGTTGTCGGGGACCCCATTTCTATCGATCTCCCATTCGTAACAGAGATCATTGTACGTTCCAGCGGGATTGCAATTCGTTTGGGGCAAGGTAACGCCCTTGCTATCAGTGGGATACCCAGAATAGGCATAGGGCCACGTATTGGAGTCTTTATCGGTAAATCCGCCGTACAGAGCAGTCTGTTGCAGGGAATTGCGCCCTGCCGCCGTATCGGAGAAGGCGTAGACGGCATAGGTCGTCACCACCTGAGGACCGTCTAAATCAGCCCTGAGGTCATAGCTCCTCCCCCCATGGGTCCCCAACCTCCCCTGCCGGGCAGGGACCACGGGATCCACCGCTTCGCTCCACTCACCATCGGAGACCAAGAGGATGAAGCTGAGCTGGCACCAGTTCTGCCACGGGTCTTTACTGCTCCCCGGCCCTTTGACATAGGCGCTGTTGTTATAGTATTGGGTGGCAGCGGTATCCTGCTCATAATAGATTAAGGCGTTGATGAGCGCCTCGCCAGTGGGCGTGCCCCAATAGGGTTGTATGTTCTGCAGATCGGTGAGAAAACTTGACATACTTGAGTCACCAACCCCCGACACGATCCTCCCGATGTTGCCATCAGTGTTGTAAATCATGGTACCGAAGCGAGGGGCACCTTGGTCCCAGGCACCATCATAGTCCCTGTCGGCAAGCTCCTGCACCACGCCGATGCGCTCTGCCTCGGGCACATCCACCTTGACGTTGGCGCCCGACAGGGTAAAGGGGCACGTACCGGTGCAACAACTGCTAACGGTGATGGTATGCGCTTGGTTGGTCCCCCCTGATACGGAGAAGGTGCATTTGAGATTCGAATCGGTATAGGTCCAGGTCCCCCCCTCGCTGAGCAGGGTGTGGGTGTTCAACTGGGTGCTCACCGACTTGCCACCGATGAGGACCTTGCGCAGGACATCGATCCGCGACATGGTGGCCCAGTTCAAGAGGTTTCCTGGGATCTTGGTGGAACTCCACGATGTCTTGTCATTCCGTTGGGCCTCAGTGCAATCGCCGTTTTCGATGAATTTATTGCTGCTGTATTGATAGAACTTATCGGTCTTAAAGTAGCCGTAGTACTCCTTGGTGCCGTCATAGGTGGTGTTATGCGATCCGCACTGAGCTACTTTATTGCTGTATCCAGTGAAGCCTTCAGGGCCATGCGCAGGGAATTGC
>CAYQOD010000115.1:0-6453 GCA_964419065.1 uncultured Thermodesulfobacteriota bacterium
TAGTCACAGGGACCATGATCATACCTGTGGCGTGCGACGGGTTGAGCCAAGAGGCCTTGGAAGAACATGGGGAGGCCATTGAGGGGTCTCAGGCCCTTCTCATCATGACGTGTGCCTTTGGAGTCCAGACGGTGGGGATGTACACCGATCTCCCGGTGATCCCGGCGCTCGACACCATGTTTATCGGCAAGGAGAAAGGGGTGGGGGTCTTCGATGAGGTCTGTACCCAGTGCGGGGAATGTATCCTGGCCTATACTGGAGGGATCTGCCCAGTGACCGCCTGTCATAAGGGGTTGGTCAACGGCCCTTGCGGGGGGACAAACAAAGGCAAATGTGAAGTGGACCAGCAAAAGGATTGTGCCTGGACCCTCATCTATCAACGCATGGCTCAACAGGGCAGGCTCGACCTGATGAAACGATATCATCCCCCTAAAAACTATCAGTCGGAGCCCAAGCCGGGAAAGGTGATCATCTCCCCGGAGGGAAAGGAGGAGTGATGAGCGGGTTTAAGGAGGCCTTGGGATCGGGCAGGTTTGTGGTGACCAGTGAGATTGGCCCCCCCAAGGGTACGAACTTGGAGAAGATGATCCATCACATCGACCTTCTCAAAGACAAGGTAGATGCCCTCAACGTGACCGATCATCAAAGCTCGGTGATGCGCTACCCCTCCATCGGTGGTGCCCTCTGCATACGAGAGCAGGGGGGTGAGCCTATCCTCCAGATGACCTGTCGTGACAGGAATCGATTGGCCCTGCAGGCCGAACTCCTCTTCGCCTATACCCGGGGGATACACAATATTCTCTGCCTCACAGGGGATGCGGTGCCCGTGGGTGATCACAAAGAGGCCAAGGGGGTCTTCGATCTGGATTCCTGTCAGCTCTTACACGCCATAAGGATCATGGAGACGGGAAAAGATCTCGGGGGGAATGCGCTGGATGGGGGGGTGAAGTTCTGTGCCGGGGCTATTGTTACTCCTGAGGCCGATCCCCTTGAGCCGCAGCTGATCAAGTTCGAGAAGAAGATAGAGGCCGGGGCAGAGTTTTTCCAGACCCAGGCAGTCTATGACCTCGATAAATTCCGTCGCTTTATGGACTATGCCTCTCAGTTCAACGTAAAGATTTTAGCTGGTATCATCCTCTTGACCTCCGCCCGGATGGCTGAGTATATGAACAGGTATGTCCCGGGGGTCTTCGTCCCCTCAGGGCTCATCGATGAGATGGCCTCAGCCCCCAAGGGGGAGGCCATTCGGAAGGGGATTGAGATCGCAGCAAGAATGGTCAGGGCCATCAGTGAGGAGAGAATCTGCGGCGGGGTCCATATCATGGCCATAGGCCGAGAGGAGGTTGTCCCGGAAATATTGGCCGAGGCAGGTCTGTAGGTCTTTTTCCGCCCCCTTTTTTCGCTCTCATTGCTCACCCCATTCATATGTGCTACTATTATTTGAGGAACCCATGAAGATGGGTTATGAGCTCTTAGATCATACGGGTGATGCGAGGATACGGGTCTGGGCCGACGATGTGGGGGGGATCTTCCGCGAGGCGGCCTGGGTTCTTTTTGATATCATCACGGACCTTGATCGGGTTGAGGTGCACCTGAAGCGTGAGGTAGCCGTAGAGGGGAGAGGCTGGGAGGAGCTGATGGTGGCCTGGCTCAACGAGCTCCTCTACCTGCATGAGGTGGAAGGCCTCCTCTTTTGCGATTTTGCGGTATCTAAGCTTGATGGGAGGAGGTTGCAGGGGATGGCTCTCGGGGAGAAGTTTCAAGCGGCTCGTCACGTCATCAAGACCTCCGTAAAGGCCGTGACCTATCATCAACTGGAGATAAAGGAAGAGGGTGGACGGTGGCAGGCCCAGGTTATCTTTGATATCTAATAAGGAGGAACTCATATGGCAGATGCGATCTCTGTGCACCTCGAGAAGATAGACGAGTACCGCTGGCGGATACCCCGCGAGGGTGGGATGCGCACCGACGGCATGGTCTATGCCGATGAGCGGATGATGAAGGAGATCAAGAAGGATCAGAGCCTCCTGCAAGTGAAAAATGTGGCCTTTCTGCCCGGGATCATCGGTTGTTCCCTCGCCATGCCCGATATCCACTGGGGGTACGGGTTTCCCATCGGAGGGGTGGCGGCTTTCAGTGAAGAGGAGGGGGTGGTATCACCCGGAGGGGTGGGGTATGACATAAACTGTGGCGTGAGGTTGATGCGCTCCGGTCTGGAACGCCCCCACATTCGAGACAAGATACGGGAGATAGTTGATGCCCTTCTCGTCAATATCCCCTCTGGCGTGGGATCCCACAGAAAGGACCTGAGGTTGGGCAAGGAGCAGGAACGTAAGGTCCTCCAGAAGGGGGCCCAGTGGGCGGTGGACCAAGGGTATGGAAGCTGGGATGATCTGGAGCATATCGAGGAGCGGGGACGCATCCCCGATGCCGACCCCGGCCTCGTCTCGCCCAAGGCCCTCGATCGGGGGAGGGCCCAGCTGGGGACCCTGGGCTCGGGGAATCACTTCGTCGAGGTGGGGTATGTGGCCGAGGTATATGACCAGGGGTTGGCTAAGGGTCTCGGACTGGAGAAGGATCAGGTGACGGTCATCGTCCACACCGGATCCCGGGGCCTGGGCCATCAGGTCTGCGACGACTCTATCCGGGTAATGCTCCAGGCCTCACAGCGATACGGGATAGAGCTTCCTGATAAACAGCTCTGCTGCGCCCCCCTACAGTCGAAGGAGGGGAAGGAGTACCTCGCGGCCATGGCTTGTGCCGCCAACTTCGCCTTTGCCAATCGACAGATCATCACCCACTGGGTGCGGGAGACCTTTGAGCAGGTCCTGCGAATGGGCCCCCGTACCCTCCAGTTAGAGCTCATCTATGATGTCTGCCACAACATCGCCAAGCTGGAGGTCCACGAGGTGAACGGGGAAAAACAGCGCCTCTGCGTGCACCGCAAGGGGGCCACCAGGGCCTTTCCACCCCACCATCCCGATGTCCCTGAAGACTATCGAGAGATCGGGCAGCCTGTCTTGATCCCGGGAGACATGGGGCGGTGTTCGTACGTGCTGGTCGGCACCCAAAGGGCCTTACAGGAGACCTTCGGGAGCACCTGCCACGGTGCGGGAAGGGTCATGAGCCGCCATCAGGCTAAAAAGCAGGCCCAGGGGCGAGCGGTGATCCAGGAATTGGAGACCCGAGGCATCTACGTGCGGGCGGCCAGCCGGGCTACCATCGTGGAGGAGATCCCCGAGGCCTATAAGGACGTGAGCGATGTGGTGGATGTGGTCCACGGGGCCGGTATCGGCAAGAAGGCCGTGCAGTTGAGGCCGTTGGGTGTGATCAAGGGATGAAGCGGCGTATCTACCTGCGGATGCTGCCATGGGAGGAGGCCTTAGGTATCTTTCTCGAGAGGGTCAAGCCCACCCGGTACGATAAACAAGAGGTCGTCCCCGTAAAAGAGGCCCTTGGGCGGGTGACCGCCGGATCCATATTCGCCCGTCTCTCCTCACCTCACTATCACAGTGCGGCCATGGACGGGATCGCGCTGCAGGCGCAGGTCACCTTTGGGGCGGGGGAGGATCGCCCCAAGCGGTTAACCGTAGGCAAAGAGGCCTTCTTTGTGGATACCGGAGATCCCCTCCCACCGGGGACCGATGCCGTGATCATGATCGAGGAAGTCCAACAGATCGATGGGCAGACGGTGGAGATCATGCGGGCCGCCCATCCCTGGCAGCACGTGCGCACGGTGGGTGAGGATCTCGTCGCCAGTGAGCTCATCCTCCCCCAGGGTCATCGTATAACCCCCTACGATATGGGGGCGTTGCTGGCCGGAGGGGTCTTGGAGGTTTCCGTCAAGAGGAGGCCGCGGGTGGCCGTCATCCCCACCGGGGATGAGGTGGCCCCCCCTGAGGAGGCCCTGCCGAGGGGTCCCCGGGAGGGGGAGATCGTCGATTGTAACTCGGCCATCTTGGGGGGACTGATCGAGGAGGCCGGCGGGGAATTTATCCCCCACCCCATCGTCCGGGACGATCCGGCGCAGATGCGAGAGGCCATAGGCGCCGCCTCCCGGGCAGGGTACGACGTCATCCTGATCAATGCGGGATCATCCGCCGGTTCCGGGGACTATACTGCCTCCATCGTTGAGGAGTTGGGGGAGGTATTGGTCCACGGGGTCGCCACCATGCCGGGAAAGCCCACCCTCTTAGGGATGATCGGTGAGACTCCCATCGTCGGGGTTCCTGGCTATCCGGTTTCTGCGGTGCTCTCCTGTGAACTTTTCCTCCGGCCCCTGCTGTCCGCCATGGTGGGCCTTGTAACCTCTGCGAGAGAGAGGATGATGGTGTGTCCCACCAGGAGGCTTACCTCCAGGCTGGGTGTCGAGGAATTTGTGCGCGTGCGGCTGGGGAAGGTTGCAGAGCGGGTTGTGGCGACACCGCTGCCCCGTGGGGCAGGGGTCATCACCTCCCTCACCAGGGCCGATGGCATTATCCGTATTCCCCGTTTGACCGAAGGAGTTGAGGAGGGAGAGGAGACAGAGGCGGAGCTTTTATGCGGGGCAGGGCAGATAGAGAATACCGTGATGGTCATCGGCAGCCATGACCTCGCCCTCGATCTGTTGGCCAGCTGGATCAGGGGCAAAGACCCCTCCCTGTACCTCTCATCGAACCATGTGGGCAGCCTCGAGGGGATCATTGCCCTGAAGAAGGGATATGCCCATATGGCAGGGTCTCATCTCTTGGATCCGGAGACAGGGGAGTACAATATCCCCTATCTGTGTCGGTATCTTGACGGGGTTCGGGTACGGCTTGTTCACCTCGCCCATCGCCAACAGGGGTTCATCCTCCCCTCCGACAACCCCAAAGGGATCAAAGGTTTATCTGACCTCCTCCGGGGCGACGTACGCTTCGTCAACCGTCAGCGGGGCTCCGGTACCCGGGTGCTCCTCGACTACCTCCTAGAACAGGAGGGGATCGATCCCGCGCGGATCAACGGCTACGGGGATGAGGAGTTTACCCATCTCGGGGTGGCGGTGGCGGTGAAAAGCGGCAGGGCAGACGTGGGGTTGGGGGTCTATGGGGCGGCCACGGCGCTGGGGCTTGACTTCGTGCCCGTGGAGAAGGAACGATATGACCTCATCATCCCCCACCATCACTTCGACGATCCCAAAGTTCAGGCGGTCATCGAGGTCCTGCGCTCAGAGGGGTTTCGGGCCCAGATCGAGCGATTAGGCGGCTACGATACCTCTCAGATGGGGGAGGAGATGGAGATATGATGAGGGTAGGGGTGATTACCATCAGCGACCGGGGATACCGGGGTGAGCGGGAGGACGCCAGCGGCGAGGTTATCCGGGAGATGATCCAGGGATTGGGTGCAGAGATCATTTTGAGCACGGTGATCCCGGATGAGCAGGAGGAGATCAAGAAGGCGCTCATACAGGGGGCAGATGAGATGGGACTTGATCTCATCGTGACCACCGGGGGGACCGGGGTCAGCCCGCGCGACGTCACCCCTGAGGCCACGATGGCGGTGATCGAGCGGGAGGTGCCAGGCTTTGCCGAGGCCATGAGGACGGAGGGTCTGAAGAAGACCCCCCATGCCATGATCTCCCGCGCCGTGTGCGGTATGCGGGGGCGGACCCTCATCGTCAACCTCCCTGGCAGCCCGAAGGCGGTGCGGGAGGGGTTGGAGGTGATCCTGTCGGCCCTGCCCCATGCCATTGCCAAGATCCAGGGTGATCCGGGGGAGTGCGGAGAGTGAACGGGGAGTTTTCTGATAGGTGACGGTAACGAACGTTCATGTTTTTGAGACGGCTTCACCTGAGGAAATTAAAGAGAGAATGCACGATGAGGTCTCTATTACTCATGGAGAGGTAGCTTTTGGGTAAGTTACGAATGTAGGGAGGTTTTATGTCCCACATCGATGTAGCATGTATTCGAGCTGAAACACCAGGTTGCGCCGAGGTCCTGCACTTTAACAATGCAGGCGCATCCCTCCCCCCGGAAGCTGTATATCAAGCCGTTATCGATCACTTGGAACTGGAGCGGAGGATTGGTGGCTATGAGGCGGAAGTGCGAGCTCGGGATAAGCTTGATCGTTTTTACACGGCATTCGCCGAACTTCTGAATTGCGATCCAGAGGAGATCGCCTATGTAGAAAATGCTACCAGGGCCTGGGATATGGTCTTTTATTCCATTCCGTTTCAGCATGGGGATTGTATTCTGACGTCACAGGCTGAATACGCCAGTAATTACCTAGCATTTTTGCAGGTAGCACAGCGTTATGGCGTAGACATTAATGTCGTGCCAAACGACGACACAGGACAGCTTTCAGTCGATGCACTCGAAACAATGATCGCTGAGGACGTGAAGCTGATTGCGGTTACGCATGTGCCAACGCAGGGCGGGCTGGTCAACCCGGCTGAAGAAATCGGTCAGATTGCTCGAAAATATGAAATATTGTACT
>CAYQOD010000116.1:0-6411 GCA_964419065.1 uncultured Thermodesulfobacteriota bacterium
AGTCCATCTTCTATTTTTTTCAATTCCTAAAAGGGCCCACTGACGACGGGGAGGTTCTTCCAGGTGGTCACGTAGATGACACAGCTTCCCGTTTTTTCATGGGGATCAAAACTTCTCTCTTACTTCTCCTCATTCGTGTTGCGGTTGCTGATGACGACCAAATGTCTATGTCCTACTCGATCCCTGAAAATTTCGTGGAACTGAAGGGTGGAGCCTTGTTTCAATCTCTCATGGTGTCTCTCCCGCATGAGGCAGAAGACCCTCTGAGGTGAACGGAGAAAATCATTCAGTTCTTCTTCAGTTTCGATCCTGGTAATATTATCCAATCCGGTATAGTAGTTATATTCCGAGCCTTGAAGCTGATAGACCCCAAACCGGTCTCCTGAACTCATGACACTGACGATGTCCTGAGAGAGGGGGCGGGCAGACTTGTATGGGTTGATTTCTGGAAAGACGCGGATTGAGGCATAGAGGCCAACGGCAACCATCACGGCGACGATGACGTAAAAGGAGAGATCGAGGCGGCGATGGCGCTGGGTCAGAAAAAGGCAGAAGACCCCTCCCCCACCCAAGATGAGAGCTGAGACTATACCGATCTCCCAGGGCTGTCCCAGGTAATGAGATCCCTTTAAGGTCGCACCGATGGGAAGCCCTATGGCTGCAAGGAGTAATATAATTATCATAAGCAAGAGAGGTACCGCAAGCAGTTTCTTCTCCGCACCTTCCACGCCCACGGAAAATTCGCTCCACAGGTACCCAACCATCAGGGCGGTTGCCGGGTAGAGGGGTAAGAGGTAGAGCTCGCGCTTTCCTTTAGCAAGGCTGAACGAAACAAATATCACCGCGAACCAAAAAGCGGCGAAGAGAATCTCACGTCCGCGCCCTTTCGCCGAAAGACCATATATCAAGGCTGAGGGAAGGAAGATACTCCAGGGCAGAAAGTCTCCTGGGAACCTCATGAGATAGTAGTAGATCGGCCTTTGGTGGGAAGGTTCTTGAAAAAATCGCGAGGTAGTCCTATGGTACAGGATCCCCGAAAGGTATTCTTCCCCCCCTGAAAGAAAGGTCAACACGATCCATCCCCCTATGACCGCCATGAAGAGAACCAGCCCTGGAAGGTGATGTCGGTCTTTGAAAAAGGCAAACTCCCTCTGTATGAGGAAGTAGCCCCCTATTACCAAGAGAGGAATGATAACCGCCACCTGCGCCTTAGTCAGGAGCCCCAGAGCCATAGCACAGTAGGCGGCGGAGTAAAAGATCCACCGTCTTCTCTCACGGTAAAAACCCACATAGAAGAGGACGATGGCCGCCGTAGTAAAAAAGGTCAGCATGGCATCGATGTTGGCCCTGCGGGCAAGCCAGAAAAACTCCGCGCTGGTTGCCAGGATCAAGGCGGCAAAGAAACCCACCTTCTCATGAAAGAGCCTTTTGCCCAAGAAGAAGGTGAGCATCAAGGTGAGTATGGCGAAGACGGCGGAAGGGAGGCGGGCCGTCCATTCATTCAGTTCACCCAGTAGATTTGCAGATATGGCGATTGCCCAGAAGAAGAGGGGGGGCTTTTCGAGGTAGATCTCACTGTTCAAGTGTGGGACACACCACCCCTTTCCTGAAATCATCTCCTTGGCGACCTGGGCATAACGGGGTTCATCCGGGTTCCAGAGATCCCACCCCCCGAGGTTGCAGAAAAAGAGGAGGCCTCCTAACAGGACTACGATGATAATAAAAAGCGATGATCTCTTCATTGAAGGATATATTGAGGCCACAAAGCTTTTCTCAGAAAAAAAACCATACCCTTTCATCCCCTCAATGTCAATCGAAAGCACCAGTAGTTAGAAATAAATCCCAGCATTGCCCCTCCCCTTGAAGAGGAGGGAGGTGAGAGTATCCAGGTGGCCCATATCGTGGGCGTGGGTCCGGCACGAGGGCCAAAAATGCCTTTGACAATGGAGGCTGTTATTAGTATAAAGACCAGAAGGAGATCAGATTATGGAGAGGAGTCTCGAGCTGATCAAAGAGGATCTGCAGAAGGTCGAGCATGAATTTAAGAATTTGCTCGCCTCCCATGTTCCCCGCATCACCGACGTGGCGGCGGATCTGATTATGAGCGGCGGCAAGAGGTTCCGTCCTGCACTCCTCTTGCTCTCCTCACAGCTCTGCGGCTATAGGGGGGAGGCCCATATACCCTTGGCCGCAGTCATCGAGTTCGTCCACACCGCTTCCCTCCTCCATGACGATGTGATCGATAATGCCGAGGTCAGGAGGGGCCGCCCTGCAACCAATAGGCAGGTGGGTGACAAGTATAGCGTCTTGGTGGGTGATTTCCTTTACTGCAGATCGCTGGCCATCGGAATAGATATAGGAAACCTGAAGGTCCTCAAGACGTTGGCCATGGCTACCACCGCCCTGACGGAAGGCGAAACCATGGAGCTGGAGAGGGCACGGGATTTAACCATAACGGAGGAAGAAAACCTGGAGTTGATCATCAACAAGACAGCCGTCCTCATCGCTGCCGCCGCCCGCATCGGGGCTATCTTGGCAGATGCGCCACTGGAGATAGAAGAAGCCCTGGCCGACTATGCCCTCCAGGTGGGGATTGCCTTCCAGTTGGTAGACGATTACCTTGACTATATCGGAGACGAGGCATCCCTGAGGAAGGATACGGGCAGTGATCTCAAGGAGGGGAAGATCACCTTGCCCCTCATTCATACCTTGAGGCACTGCACCCCCGAGGAGAAGCGAGAGATCCAGGAGATCGTCTTGAGCGATGAGTTTCCCCCGGATGGCCTGCAGAGGGTGAAGGGTCTCATCGATAAGTATAACGGCTTGGACTATACCCTCGCCATGGCACAGCACCACATCGAAAAGGGTAAAGATCGATTATTGACTCTCCCCCCCTCTCCTGAGCGGGAGGCCCTTTTCGAGGGGGCTGATTATGTAGTCCGACGGAGGGCCTAACAGGGGAGGCTGGTCTACCGACCACCCCTCTCTCTTTCCTGACTACTGATGGCTGATTGCTGACTGCCAATTACCGATCACAAGCATCCCTGGTAAGTTTGTCTATACCCATCTTCCCCTGGAAACAAAAAACTGCTTGACAGAGGTACTTATCCCCTGATATAGCAATGGTGCTCCATCGTTCTCAATAGATCAGTAAAAGTCGAATAACGGAACACCAACCTTCTGCTTCCGGTGGGCTATGGAGAAGGGAAGGGGAACAAGGATCTTTTGAAGGGCCTTCACGGGTGCCACGAAGCACCTCGGAAGGCTTTTTTATTTTTTGAACCTTTAAATAAATAATCACACAAATCGTTCGACCTGGAGGCTCTCGACAGGGAACCAAGCCCTCAAAGGATAATGGATGCAGGTGACATTGGACATTTAAAATAAATCTCTGTGGCTTTGTGTGAGAGAAAGGGGGTTATCATGAAAAGGCCTTTCATCATAGCCGTGGCCTTGCTGTTGGGCATCTGCATTACCACCGCCTCTGCCAGAGAGGTGACCCGCTTTGGCCCCAAGCAGTACACCCGCTCTGCAGGCAAACCCCAGACCATCACTGACACCTTCGTTGCCTCTGCTGCCATTGGAGAAGGTAAGATCATCATCGAGAACGGGGCAGGGGATCAGGGCAGCCGGGTGAGGAGTGCGGTGGTCTCTCTCAATGGAAAGGAGGTCTTCGGCCCCCCTGATTTCAACCCGCATGTCGCCCACCTGGAAAAGGCCGTCAGCCTGCTGGATACGAACACCGTATCCGTGGAGCTGCGGGGAAAACCCGGTACCTTCTTCACCCTGAGGGTAGCACAGGAGATACCCCTGGAGATAACCATCACCGCGCCATCAGATGGTGAGACGGTATCCAGGCAGGATGTCATGGTCGAGGGTACTATCAACAACCCTGCCGGGGGTGAGGTCGGGGTGGTCGTCAACGGCATGGTGGCCCTGGTCTATGGTAACCAGTTTGTGGCAAGCCACGTCCCGTTGCAGCAGGGGGCGAATACCATCACCGCCCAGGCCACTGATACTGCTGGCAACACCGTCACGGCATCCATCACCGTCAATGCGGTTATCCCCGAGGACGCTATCAGGATTACGGCGGATATCGAGATGGGGATCTCCCCTTTGGAGACTATCCTGAGGATCGATGGGACCTTCAGCTTCGTACAAGACCCCTCCCTCACCTACATCGGCCCTGGGGATGCCGAGGTCGTCGAGAGCCCGACACCCACGGAGTACCGGGTGAAAATGACAGCGGAAGGGATCTATTACTTCACCGCCGAGGCGATCGGCCCTGATAACAAGACATACACCGGCACCGTGAGCGTGGTGGTGCTCAACAAGGCGGAATTTGATGCCATGCTGCAAGAGAAGTGGGATGACATGAAGACCGCCTTGATCGCTGGCGACATCCAAGGGGCGTTGCGTCTCCACCATGGGATGCTGAGGGACAAATACGAGGCGATCTATAAGCTCTTGGGGAATGATCTCTCGACCAAGGTCCAGCAGATGCAGGATATCGAGCTCATCTATGCCGAAGGGGACAGGGCCAAGTACCGGATCAGGCGGGATCACACCATCGAAGGACAGACAGTCACCATCACCTACTATATCTACTTCAGCAGGGATGAAAACGGGTTGTGGAAGATTGAGAGGTATTGATATGAGGGAGGTCACCGAAGATGATAGATAGAAAAAGGAGTCGCATGATGAAAAGGTTCATGAAATTAGTGCTCATCACAGCTGTCATCTTCTCCCTGGGCGCTGGCTGTGGCATCTTCAAACCCTATCCTTCTTATTACGGCAGAGTGATCGACGCGGAGACGAAAGAGCCGCTGGAGGGGGCTGCAGTGCTGGCGGTCTACTATACACAGAAACCGAGCCCAGGCGGGCCGGTATCATTCTATCGTGAGGCGCAGGAGACGGTGACGGACAAGAATGGGGAGTTCAAGATACCCTCAATAACCCTTACCACCTTCAAGTTCCTCCATTTCTTCGACCCCCATCCACATATTACTATCTTCAAGCCAGGGTATGGCGCTTATCCTAGGCATAAGGATGTAAAACCCAGATTTCTACCAGCAAACAAGCATGTGACCATAGAACTGCCGAGATTGAAGACGAGAGAAGAGCGATTATTGAATTATGGGTGTTACCCATCAAGTGATGTACCAGGAATGAAGTACAAGAATTTATTTCGCTTAATTGAAGAGGAAGCTAAAGCATTAGGGCTTGAACCACGAAGGGAACCCTGGTAGGAGGGGAAAATGAATCAGAGGCTATTGAGAAATCTATGTATTATCTGTGGTGTCCTTCTATTACCGCTAACGGCCTTCCCTTATGATCAAAATACGGTTCATAAGGCAATAAATGAAGCTGCTTCGCGACAGTCGAAAAACATAGCAGCAGTATTAGTAACGTTAGGTTTTGACAATGGAGTAGACAGCGTTGTTAATGGGAAGAGAATTTTTGAGTGGGTTCAAGACGGCGGTACATTTGAGGATGAGCCCGTCTGGCGTACAAGGTTCCACTTTCACGACCCCTTGAAGCCCTTTGATGACGCTGGCTTATACGATATATATCACTCCTCCCTGGTATGGGCGCAACATATTGTGGAAAACCCCTGGTGGTCATGGCCGAAGGCCCGGCAGTACTATTATGAAGCCTTAACAGGCGCAAATGAAGATTTAAGAGAGGTGAGATTTGCCGATACCTTTAGAGCCCTTGGTCATGTAATGCACCTGGTCTCCGATGCCTCAGTCCCTGCCCATGCGAGGGATGATGGCCATTTGCTTCCCGACGAATTTGAAACGTGGACAAAAAAGAACCAGCAGAAACTGTCGTATACAGGCATCCCGATTAACCACTCAATCTTCAATCAAGCAGTCGATGATCCTCTCGCCCCGGTCCCCATATCTGCCTTATGGGACATAGATAAGTATAAGGGCGACAACCCTGAAGTAACCATGGGTACTAGTATCGGCCTCGCTGAGTACTCCAATGCAAACTTTCTCACCCAAGACACCATGTGGACCTACCCGCACCCGAACCGGGCTGACACAGACTATGACAGGATTAATTGGCTCAATCCGGAACCGATTGACGCCGAGGATGGGAAGATTGATTATCGTATCTATATAAAAAAGAAGGTCGGTGAGCAGATAGATCATCTTGCCGTTGTTGACTATTGGTTATCTGAGTATGGGGTCTATTTCCCCAATGCCTTCTCTTTGGACGAAAAATGCTGGGAAGACTACGCATCAAAGCTCATCCCCCGCGCTGTGGGGTATTCGGCAGGGGTGTTGGATTACTTCTTCAGGGGGAAGATAGAGCTGACCCACCCCTCTATCTCAAGTGGCTCTATCACCCTTCGTGCCCAGAACATCACCGAGGGGAAAGAAGAGATGTCAGATGGGGAGA
>CAYQOD010000117.1:0-6368 GCA_964419065.1 uncultured Thermodesulfobacteriota bacterium
CAGCTCTCCCACTTCCTGCCCGCGAGAAATCCTGGACCCCTTGAACCCTTTTACTAACAAATCAAAGTCTTCGCCTAAAGGCGAGGATAAATCAACCCCCTACTCATCGACCTCTACCATGATCTGCCTCGGCTTGGTCTCCTCCTTCTTGGGGAGCGTCACCCTCAAAATCCCGTCCTTATAGCTCGCCTTCACCTTCCCCGGATCGATGGTGTTGGGGATGCTGAACGAGCGGCTGAACCACCCGTGCGGACGCTCCAGTTTGTGGTAGTCATCCTTCGTGGTCCCCTCTTCAAGCTTACGTTCGCCCTTGATGGTGAGTACATTCCCTTCGATCTTGATATCCATATCCTCCTGATCCACCTCCGGGATCTCCATCTTGAGGATAACCTCCTCACCCTTCTCTAGGATATCCACCGGAGGCGACCAGGACCCCGCCTCAGCCTCCGGCGATCCTCTCGAGAAGGTCTCCTCGAAGAGCCTGTTCATCCTCTCTTGCAGGGCCATCAGGTCCTTCAGGGGCTCCCACCTGGTCACGGCCATATCCTACACCCCCCTTCCCACTATCTCTCTTTTATGGGAAAGATAATCATCAAGCCCTCATTTTCAATAAAAAGGGGGTGGACGTCTGTCCACCCCCCCTGTTGAACCAGAAAGAAGAGAGGTCACGTGCTCGCTCGACACACAGGGCAGCGGTCGTAGAAGTCCTTGGGCAAGCTGACCCGGTCGATGATCCAGCTCAACTGAAAGAGGGGGGCAAAGGGCCTTCCACAGGACTTACATGCCTGCATCTTCAGGGTCCTCTTCCACCTCACAATAGTCCGCTCATCTCCCTGCTCTTCCATCTTGATACAGTCGGTCGGACAGATGTATACACAGGCCCCGCAGGCGATGCAGGAGATGGGGTCTGCGAAGGGGGGGCCCACGTACCGTTTGTCTCCCCTGCTGATGAAGCTGATGGCATTGGCCCCAACCACCTCGCGGCACACCCGCTCGCAGAGGCCACAGAGGATACAATCATCCGCATCCAAAGGGCGAAACCTGACCTCCTGGACCCCTGATTTATATGCCAACTTTTTGATCGCCTCGGAATGGGGGGCACGGGCGAGGAGCAGCTCGAGGACCATCCGGCGGGCCCGCTTCATATCATCGCTATTGGTGACCACCTCAATCCCCTCATCGACCGGATAGTTACATGAGGTGGTCGACCTCGTCCGTCTCCCCTTGGTCACCTCCACCAGACAGAGACGGCACGCCCCATAGGAGGACACGGCCTCGTGATAACAGAGGTGGGGGATATCAAAACCGTACTCGAGGGCTACCGGGAGCAGCATCATCCCCTTCTCAGCCTCAACCTCCAGACCGTCGATGGTAAACCTGACCAGTGCCTTGTCAGTCATTATTCCACCCTCACTGCGTCAACCGGGCACACCTCACGGCATATGCCGCACCTGATACACTTCGCTTGGTCGATCTCATGGGGCACCTTCTTCTCACCGGAGATGGCCTCCACCGGGCACTCCTTTTTGCATTTCCCACAGGCGATACACGCCTCGGGATCGATGGTGAACGTGAGCAGTTCGTTGCATACCTTGGCCGGGCACCGCTTGTCCCTGATGTGCGCCTCATACTCATCCCTGAAATAGCGGATGGTGGAGAGGACCGGGTTCGGGGCCGTCTGCCCCAGGGCGCAGAGGGACGCCTCTGCTGTCACCCACGCAAGCTCTTCCAAAAGCTCGATATCCCCTTCTTTACCTTTTCCCGTGGTGATGTCATCCAAGATCTCGTACATGCGCAAGGTCCCGTCACGGCAGGACGTGCATTTGCCGCATGACTCGTCTCTGAGAAAATCGGTGAAGTACTTGGCCACATCCACCATGCAGGTGGACTCATCCATCACGATCATCCCGCCGGAGCCCATCATGGAGCCGACCGTGGTCAGCTCATCGAAGTCCACCGGGAGGTCGAGCAGCTTTTCAGGGATGCACCCCCCTGAAGGACCTCCGGTCTGCACCGCCTTGAACCCTTTACCTTCAGGTACACCCCCGCCGACATCGTAGATGATCTCCCGCAACGTCATCCCCATGGGGACCTCGATGAGTCCGGTGTTGTTGATCTTGCCCACGAGGGAAAATATCTTGGTCCCCTTGCTCCCCTCGGTGCCGATGGTCCGATACCACTCGGCCCCCTTCTCAATAATTACGGGGACGTTGGCCCAGGTCTCCACGTTGTTGAGGTTCGTCGGTCGCTCCCAGAGGCCGCTCTCTACCGTATGGATATGTTTCGCGCGCGGCTCCGCCACGTGCCCCTCAATGGAGGCCATGAGGGCCGTGGATTCACCGGCGACGAATGCGCCGCCACCCCTGTTGATCTTAATGGTAAAATCGAACCCTGATCCGAGGATGTTCTTTCCGAGCAGCCCCAACTTCTCGGCCTGCCCGATGGCGATCCCGACGTTCTGAACGGCCAGGGGATACTCATTGCGCACATAGACATACCCCTCAGAGGCACCGATAGCATATGCCCCGATGATCATACCTTCGATGACCCGATGAGGGTTCCCCTCCATGAGGCTGCGGTCCATATATGCGCCGGGGTCCCCCTCGTCGCAGTTGCAGATGACATACTTGATGTCTCCCGCGGCCCTGTGGCAGCTCTCCCACTTCCTGCCCGCGAGAAATCCCCCACCCCCTCTGCCGCGCAGTGCCGAGCGTTTTACCTCTCCGATAATCTCCTCTGGGGACATCTCGAAGAGGGCCTTCACGAGCGCCCTGTATCCCCCGATGGTCAGATAGTCCTCTATCCGCGTGGGGTCTATGTGACGGTTGTGACCGAAGACGAGCCTCATCTGTTTCTTGTAGAAGGGTATATCCTTTTCATAGGGGATTGGTTCGTCCGTGGCAGGGTCTTTGTAGAGGAGTTCTTCGATCACCTCACCCTTCTTCACGGTGCCCGCCACGATCTGGGGGGCGCTCTCAGGGGTCACCCGCTGGTAGAATACCCCCATCGGCTCTACGATCGTTATCGGACCCCGCTCACAGAAACCGTGACAGCAGGTCGACTTGAGATCGATATCCGACGCACCATCGATCTCCTTGTGGAAGGCATCGAGGACACCCAACGCCCCTGCACCCCTGCACCCGGTCCCGGTACAGAGGACTATCCTCGTGCGCCCTTCCTTCGCGCTGACCTCCTTCAGTACCTGCTCGCGAAACCGTTCCAGGTCTTCAGGGCTCTTCAGATACATCCTCTCCTTCCCCCTTCGTCCGTTTAAGCAATGAGAGAACCTTAGTTCCGATCATCCTTCCATGATAGGCCTCGTCAACCACCACGAGCGGGGCGAGGGCACAGGACCCCAGACAGTTGACGGTCTCGACAGTATACTCCATGTCCGGGGTCGTCTCACCCGGCTTGACGCCTAATTCTCGTTCGAGCGCGCTGATGATCGCCGCACCCCCCTTCACGTGACAGGCCGTGCCGGTGCAGACCGTCACGACATGACGCCCCCGGGGGGTAAGGCTGAACGCCCGATAAAAGGTGGCCAACTCGTAGATCCTGGTGAGGGGAACGGCTAATCTCTCTGCTACCTTCTCCAAAGCCTTTCTTGGAAGATATTTCTCCTCGGTCTGGATATCCTGCAGGATGGCCAAGAGGTTCGACGCTTGAAAATCGTATCGCTTGAGTATCTTCCCGACAGCACCCTTCTCCATGTCCCTATCCCTCGTTCGTCATCGCTACTTTCTTTTTCACTTTCTCATATTCCTCCCTGACCCGCTGCTGGATGGTATCGATCATCTCCGGGGTCAGGTGCCTGAATCTCCCCTGGATTTTGAGATACTCCTCCACCGGTCTGAGTTCGGTGAGATCTATGCTCAACCGATACCTCCCCTGCTCCACCTCATAGAGGGGGAACATCCCTGTCTCGACGGCGAGGCGACCTGCGTGGATCGCCAACTGGGGGGGCAGACGCCAGCCAGTGGGGCAGACCGAGAGGATGTGGACGTAGGCAGGTCCCTCAATAACGGCAGCCTTTTTGACTTTCTCCATCAGGTCGAAGGGGTAGCTGGAACAGGCCGTGGCCACATAGGGGATGTTATGGGCCGCCGCGATCTCGGGCATGTTTTTCTTCCAGGTGGCCTGCCCAGGGACCACCTTACCCGCTGGTGATGTCGTCGTGGAGGCACCGAATGGAGTGGCAGAAGAGCGTTGAATCCCCGTGTTCATGTACGCCTCGTTGTCAAAACAGACATAGACAAAATCGTGCCCCCGTTCCAGGGCTCCCGAGAGGGCCTGCAAACCGATGTCGCTCGTCCCTCCGTCCCCTGCCATGGCCATGACGTTAATCCGCTGCCGGGGAAGTCTCTCTTTACGCATCAGTGCCTTCAAACCAGCCTCGATCCCCGATGCCACGGCCGCCGCGTTCTCAAAGGCGACGTGGATCCAGGGGACGTTCCATGAGGTCAAGGGCAGAGGCGACGAGACGATCTCCATGCACCCGGTGGCACTGGCGATGACGTTGTTTCTTCCCAGGGCCTTGGCCACCAGGCGCAACGCCAGGGCCTCGGCACACCCCTGACAGGCCCGGTGTCCTGGCACAAAGTACTCCTTCTGCGATACCAGCCGTGAGGAGTAGATGTTGAGCTTATCGAGATTCTTTTCCATTATTCCCTCGCTCCGTATATCTCATACCACTCACCGGGCCTCTCTGCCGCCTGCTGGACCATCCCGACAAAGTCCTCGGTGGCTACATCCCTGCCTCCAAGGCCGATGACAAAGTTCACCACCCGTGGATGCGGCTCCTGTGAGTAGAGGGCTGATCTGATTTCCCCTGCCAAGGGTCCCCCTGGGCCTCCGTAGGAGATGGCCCGATCCATCACCACCACCAGCTCGGCCCCCTTGACGACCTCCCTGAATGCTTCAAAAGGGAAGGGTCGCCACAGCCGTATCTTCACCAACCCGGCAGACATCCCTTCTCCCCGCAGCGCATCAATGGCTAACGAGGCCGTCTCTCCCAGGCTGCCCTGAGTGATAACGATGACCTTGGCCTCTTCCGTCTTGTATGTCTCGACCGGGTGATAGTATCTCCCGGTCAGATCTCCAAACTCCTGCCATCCTTTCAGGATAGAGGGCATGGTGCTTTTAAGGGCTTCATCCTGGGCCTTCTTGGTCTCGGTGAAGAGTGCGGGAGGACCGAAGCACCCCATGGTCACCGGATTGTTGGGATGCAGGCGATAGAGGGGCTGATACGGTGGTAGGTAACGATTGACCGCCCCTTGATCCAGTAGTTCAATGGGCTCGATAACGTGGGTGAGGATGAAGCCATCGATGTTGACCATAAAGGGCGCTATGATATTTCTATCCTCTGCTACACGATACCCGATGAAGACGTGATCATAGACCTCCTGCCCATTCTCAGCAAAGACCTGGATCCAGCCACAGTCCCTGACGGACATCACATCGGAGTGATCGTTCCATATGCTCAAGGGGCTGTTCAGCGACCGATTGGCCAAGATCATAAAGATGGGGAGCCGAAGGGAGGCAACTGCGTAGACGATCTCGCTCATCAGGGCCAATCCCTGGGAGCTCGTGCAGGTAAAGGTCCGTGCCCCTGCTGCTGAACTCCCAGAACAGACACTCATGGCCGAGTGTTCGGACTCCACCGGGACAAACTCAGCGTCCAGCTCTCCGTTGTTCACCAACTCGGAGAGGTGCTCCACGATGTGGGTCTGAGGGGTTATCGGATACGCAGCGATGACATCTACGTTCGCCTGTTTCACCGCCTCCGCCGCTGCTATGGAGACCTCCATTCCTACCTTGGTCGCCATCTACTCCTCCTCATCAACCATGGTGATGGCCCCGGTGGGGCACTCTTGGGCGCATATCCCGCACCCTTTGCAGTAATAGAGGTCATGCTCGATGTACCCGTCTGCTCCTATCTTAATCGCCATATCAGGACAAAACACGTAACAGGTCCCGCACTTAATGCATCGCTCTCTATCGTAAACAGGTCGTTGGGACCTCCAGTCCCCGGTGCGGTAGATACTGGCATTGCCCGGTTCATCGACCACAAACCCGACGTTGAAGTCCTTCCAGGTGATCTCATTCTCCGACTTCGCCACCGCTCCCCCCTCATTCCAAGATCTTGGTTTCATCATAGGCCCGCTCAAAGGCCTTAATGTTTCTAGCTGCCAGCCGGCCAAACCGCTCGTTCAAGGGTTCTATCAGGGAGTCCTTGTCCACCAGATGCACTGCTCTTAGCAACGCGCCTAACATGGTGGTGTTGGTAATGGGGAGGATAATCTATTGTTATCTCAAGCGGGCATAGCTCAGTTGGTAGAGCACAAGCTTCCCAAGCTTGGGGTCGCGGG
>CAYQOD010000118.1:0-6332 GCA_964419065.1 uncultured Thermodesulfobacteriota bacterium
GTATATCTTCCTCTACCACCACCGTATCCTCTCCTACCGCCACCATAGCCTCTTCTGACGCCGCGACCTTCGGTGCGAGGACGGGCTTCGTTCACGTTAAGAGTTCTCCCCTTGAGTTCTGTGCCATTGAGGCCATCGATTGCAGACTGCCCTTCAGCTTTAGAGGACATCTCCACGAACCCGAACCCTTTTGATTGACCACTATACTTATCTTTTATAATAGTGGCGGACTCAACCTCCCCGAATTGCTCGAAAGCCGACTTCAAGTCCTCTTCGGTGACCTCGTACGACAAATTTCCTGCATAGATCTTCATTCTAATCTCCTTTGGTAATAAATTGTGGATTTGCACCTCACCTAACCTCAGACTATATTGCTTCTATGCAGCTTTAATAGTACTGCATAATGAGGTTCAGATGGAAATTATGTAATACATTGACGTATGTTTTTCAAAGGGCTGCCGATATATTAAAATCGGAAATTGCTGAAAGCAATCCTCTGATATCAAACGGTCCGACAAAACATGTGATGTGGGAGAAGGATTAATTGTGTCTCACCTGTGAGGTTATATCAGTTATCGGTACTTTTAAGTCCCAGGACGTTGCTCATATCGTAGAGCCCGGGTTTCTGGTTTACGATCCACAAGGCGGCGCGGACAGCACCCCGGGCGAAGGTATCCCTGGAGTGGGCCCGGTGGGTGACCTCGATCCGCTCACCGATCCCTCCAAAGAGCACCGTGTGTTCCCCCACGATATCGCCCGCCCTGACCGTCTGGACCCCGATCTCCTCGCCCGTGCGCTCGCCGATCATCCCCTTTCGGGCGTAGATCCCTACCTCCTCCAAATTCCTCCCCAGGGCCTGGGCGATCACCTCGGCCAAGCGAAGGGCGGTCCCGCTGGGGGCGT
The DNA here is from genome assembly GCA_964419065.1 of uncultured Thermodesulfobacteriota bacterium. Lineage (GTDB taxonomy): Bacteria > Desulfobacterota > B13-G15 > B13-G15 > RBG-16-54-18 > CAYQOD01. Next base: position 904 of record CAYQOD010000118.1, read on the forward strand.
CCTTTTTCAGGCGGTGGTGCGCCTCGACGATCTCGACATCGTAGTCTTTCCCCAAGACCTGAGCGATCTCCCCCACGATCTTGAACATCAGGTTGACCCCGACGCTCATATTGGGGGAGAGGACGCACGGGAACTCTCTGGTCAGCTTCCGGGCTGCCTCCCGTTGCTCAGGGGAGAAGCCGGTGCTGCCCACCACCATGGGCTTACGATGTTGTGCGGCGACCTCCATAGCGCTCAGTGAGGCCTCTGCTGAGGTAAAGTCGATGATGACGTCACCCTGCTGGATCACCGTGGACAGATCGTCCTCTATTCTCACTCCCAGTTCACCGACACCGACCCCCACCCCAACATCCTGCCCGACAGAGGGGTGTCCCGAGGCCTCTACCGCTCCCCGGCACGTTATCCCCTCTGAGCCTTGGATGGCGTTGACGACCATGCGACCCATGCGGCCGGCCGCCCCCATGACGATGGCGTTAATCATATTTTCCCCTCAGACATGATCTATTTTTAAGGTTCTTATCTAAAAAAGTTGCTAAAAAGGGGTCCAGGACTCATCTCATAGGGTTCCAGGGGCAAGGAGTCCAGGGGTCGAGTGAAATACACTAGAACCCCAGAATCCTTGAACCCTTTTTTATATCAGGCTGGTGCTGAAGTAGCGCTCCGCCCGATCCGGCAGGACGGTGACGACATTCCCCCCACCCCGTTCAGCTAGTCTCATCGCAGCCCAGACATTAGCCCCCGAAGAGGTTCCCACCAGCAGCCCCTCCTCCTTGGCCAGCCGCCTCGTCGTCTCAATGGCATCCTCATCGGTTACCGTGATCACGCCGTCAATGAGGGAGACATCCAGGACCGCGGGGATAAAGCCGTCGCCGATGCCCTGGATCTGATGCAGCCCCGGTTCATGGCCGAGCAGGGCAGCGCTGCTCTGTGGTTCCACCGCAATGATCTTGGTCTGGCGGTTCATCTTCTTGAGGAACCTCCCCACCCCCCCTATGGTGCCTCCACTCCCTACCCCTGCCACAAAGAAGTCCACGTTGCCCTCCATCTGCTCCCATATCTCCGGGCCGGTGCTGAGGTAGTGGATCTCCGGGTTCTTGGGGTTTTCGAACTGCTGGGGGATGAAGATATTGGGGTCTTTAGCGGCCAGTTCTATGGTCTTGTCCACTGCCCCTTCAATCCCTGCCTTGGCAGGGGTCAAGATCAACTCCCCCCCGAAGGCGCGGATGATCTTCTTGCGCTCCTCACTCATATTCTCCGGCATGACGATGATCACCCGATACCCCTTCTGCACCCCCACCAAGGTGATCCCAATGCCCGTATTCCCTGAGGATGGCTCCATAATGATGGAGCCCTTCTTCAGCCTTCCTTCACCTTCTGCCTCTTCAATGAGGTATTTGGCCACCCGATCCTTGATACTACCCCCCGGGTTGAGAAACTCCGCCTTGGCGAAGACAGCGTAGCGCGTTATCCTCCTCAATTTCACCATGGGAGTGTTCCCCACGGCATCCAAAATGGTATCTACGGCCTTCACCACTGTATCGTCCTCCCGAAGCTAACCCCTGTGGACCATCCCCTCGTCTCCCTCAGGGGAAACATCCCCGATCTCTTTTCCTTCATCTTCGCTCGCCCAGAAAGGGGGGTATCGTCTCACCCCGAATGAGGTCTTCATAGGACTCTCGTTCCCTGATCAGGTAGAATTCGTCATCCCTTACCAAGACCTCAGATACCCTGGGGCGGGCGTTATAATTGGAGGACATAGAGAACCCATAGGCCCCGGCGCTCATCACCGCCACCAGGTCTCCTGGCTCGAAACGGGGCATCACCCTGTCGCGGGCCAGAAAATCGCCGGTCTCGCAGATGGGCCCTACCATATCTGCCACCATCTCATCAGCTCCCCGCTTCTCGCTGACCGGGACGATCTCTTGATAGGCCCCGTACAGGGTGGGTCGGACGAGGTCGTTCATGGCCGCATCGACCACGACGAAATTCTTTTCCCCCTCCTTGGTATAGAGGACGCGTGTGACCAAGATTCCGGCGTTACCCACGATCACCCTGCCGGGCTCAAAGATGTAGGTGCAGGACAGCCCCTTGCCCTCCTCGATGATAGCGTGAGCATATTCCCGCGGATGGGGTGGCTCCTCTTGGTGGTACGTGATCCCCAACCCTCCACCCAGATCCAGGTATTCTACTGCTATCCCCTCTTTTCGCAGGTTCAGGGCCAACCCCTTTACCCGCCTGAGGGCCTCCACAAAGGGCCCTATCTCGGTAAGCTGAGAGCCGAGGTGGCAGCTTACCCCCTTGATCACCACGTGGGGCAACTCCGTGGCCTCCCGGTACCACTCCAGGGCCTGATCAATATCGATCCCAAACTTGGCCTGCCTTATGCCGGTGGCGATGTAAGGGTGGGTCTGAAGGTCGATGTCGGGATTGATCCGGAAGGAAATAGGGGCCCTGGTCCCTAATCTGCTCGCGATGCCGTTGATATGACGGAGTTCTTGATAAGACTCCACATTGAGCATCAAGATCCCCTCTCGCAGGGCATACCTGATCTCCCCCTCCCGCTTTCCCACCCCGGAGTAGACGACCTTGGCAGGATCAGCCCCAGCCCGCAGGGCCCGGAAGAGCTCGCCACCGGAGACAACATCTACCCCACCTCCCAAGTTGATGAAGGTTTTGAGCACGGCCAGATTGGAGTTGGCCTTGGCCGAGTAGCAGATCAGGTGGGGGAGCTCTCTGAAGGCAGCGTCGAAGGCCTCGAAGTGGCGGACTAAGGTCCGGTGACTGTAGAGATAGAAGGGGGTGTTTACCTCGCGAGCTATCTCTTCCACCGAGACCTCTTCGCAGTAGAGACGACCATCTTTGTGCTGAAAGAAGTGCATCTGCTCCTTTACCCTGAGGGTTGTCTTCTCATGATACCATATCAGGGTGCATAATCAAACTGACCTCTGCTATCCGCGGAGGGTCGCCTGATGCCTGAGGGGTTTGAGGATGAGGTCAAGGGCGTCCAGGATATCATTGACCACCACATCGGCATTGGCGATGGTTTGCTGAGCCGCCCCCTCCCTGCCGATAATGGCTATGCCTAGGGCCGCCTCCTTCACCATGAGGTGGTCATTATATCCATTCCCCATGGCGATGGTTTTTCCCACCCCGAGCTCCCTGACAAACTTCCCCTTCTGAGAGGCCTCCTCTCCTGCCTCGATCCTCACCAGCTCTGTCTTGGTGCGTCCCAATCGTTCCTGGGCATCTCCTCGGGTATCGGCGCTGAGGATATACACTCTCAGCCTCTTGGCTAAGAGGTTAATCTTGTCCCTGACCTTGGCGGAGATTCTCCCGTCAGTGGCGATGGTCCCGTTCATGTCCAAGACGAGGAACTCTATAGTATAGATCCCCCTTCCCGGTATCTCCATGTGCAGCATAGATTCCCCCGCCGAAATGGAAATAGTCTCATTGTGGTAGCATGAAGATAACACGGCAAAAATGAGCTCGCAAGCTTTTGTTGGCCTTATGGGCTTGTGAGCCGTGCGTGGGAAGGAACCGCTTGCATACTCTCCTCTTCCTGCCAGGCAGGAGATCTTGATGAGATTAACGTATTGAGCAATGGTATACAACAGATATCTCCCTCATCTTCCATTCAATTGGTGGGTATCCTCTTTTTACCCTCTACAGAGGCCTCTCAATTATAGATACTTGACAATACTCATTATTATATGTAAAATTTTTTAGACGAAACATCTTGCAACAATAAATTAGGTTAGAGAAGGAGCAGAAATTGCCAACAAAACTCCTAATCGCCGATGATAGCACCACTATACAGAAGGTCTTCGAGAGGACCTTTTCAACTGAGGAGTTTACACTCAGTTTTGCCAACAACGGCGAGGAGGCCCTGTCCAAGGCACGGTCGGATAAGCCAGAACTCATCATCGCTGACATCAATATGCCAGAGAAGAACGGGTTTGAGGTATGTGAGGAGGTCAAAAAGGATCCCCTCCTGAGGGGCATCCCAGTTCTGTTGTTGATCGGTATCCTAGACGATTTTGACGAAGATGAGAGCCGCCGGGTAGGGGCGGATGGTTTTATCGTAAAACCCTTCGAGTCGAATGCCGCCATCAGTAAGGTGCGGGAGGCCCTCGTCAAGAGGAAAACGGTTTCTCCCTTAGGAGAGACTGCGAAAGGCCCTGAAGAGGTATTAGAGCTGAGGGATATAGTGGAGGAACCTGCTGCCACTGCACCACCCCCTCAAAAGAGAGCAGCAGAAGAGATCGTGGAGCTGAAGGAGATAGTGGAGGAACCCCTTGCACCACCCCCTCGGGAGAAGAGAGAGGAGGGGTTCATCCTGCAGACCCCCTTGAGGGACTTTGAGGTAGAGCTAAAAGAGAAATTTTCAGAGAGAGAAGAGAAAAAGGAAAGACCCCTGAGTCTAGACCTCCCCTTGGACGAGATGGGAACCGAACCCACGGCAAAAAGTGCGAAAGGCTCGGGCCTCTTCGGTGATTTAGGGATAGGAGATGAAGAAAGGGAGGGCAGGGATGAGAGGTTAGAGGATATACTCGGCAGGAGCGCTACCGAACTGGAGAAGATTGATGGCCTGATATCCCAGGAAGAGGAAAAGGGGGGCATGACGGAGGAGGAATTCGAGGAGAGGTTCATGGAGACCTTTGAAACTGTCTTCGAACCAGAGGAGGGGGAACGCACGACCATCGGTATCTCTGAAAAGGGTACAGAGCAACTGTCGGGCATGACCATGGAAGGCCTGGCTGAAAGGGTGGCCACGGCGATCGGTCATGAGTTACGGAAGAGTATGGAGGAAGTGATCAAGGACAAAGTCCCCAAATTGGTGCGCCAGGAGATTGAGAGATTGAAAAAAGGGTAGGGAGGAGGATGGAAGGCTATCATCATGACCAAGATATGGGAGAAGGTCTATGATCCGAAAAGGGTAGAAGAGAAGTGGTATACGTTTTGGCTGGAGAAGGGGTACTTTCGGGCAGAGGTAGGTTCCCAGAAAGGACCCTTTTCTATTGTCATCCCGCCGCCGAACGTCACCGGTTCCCTCCATATGGGACACGCCCTCAACAACACCCTGCAGGACATCCTCGTGCGCTACAAGAGAATGAAGGGCTATAATTGTCTCTGGATGCCCGGCACAGATCATGCTGGGATCGCCACTCAAAACGTGGTGGAGCAGGGGTTGAATAAAGAGGGGTTGGATCGTTATCAGTTGGGCAGGGAGGAGTTCATCCGGCGGGTTTGGAAGTGGAAGGAGAAGTACGGCGGGGTGATCATCAGCCAGTTGAAGCGACTGGGCTCTTCCTGTGACTGGAGCAGGGAGCGCTTTACCATGGATGATGGTCTCTCACGGGCGGTCAGAGAGGTCTTCGTCCGCCTCTACGAAGAGGGGCTCATCTATCGTGGGGACTATATATAGTCCC
>CAYQOD010000119.1:0-6287 GCA_964419065.1 uncultured Thermodesulfobacteriota bacterium
GATAGCAGCAGCTTCTGCAAGCCGTTGAGCAGCCTGGTATTCCCCCTCGGCGTTGATGACCTTGGCCCTCCTCTCCCGCTCGGCCTCGGCCTGTTTCGCCATGGCCCGTTGCATCTCTTGGGGGAGGTCGATGTGTTTGATCTCCACCATGGATACCTTGATCCCCCAGACGTCGGTCTGCTTATCGAGGATGCTTTGGAGCTGGTGGTTTATCTTCTCCCGTTCCGCCAGGATCTCGTCCAGCTCCGCCTGCCCCACGATGCTGCGCAGGGTCGTTTGAGCCAACTGTCCGGTGGCATAGAGATAATCCTCCACCTGAACCACGGCGTCCTGGGGTGACATCACCCTGAAGTAGATCACCGCGTTTACCTTGATGGAGACGTTGTCCTTGGTGATGACATCCTGAGGCGGGACATCCAGGACCACCGTCCTGAGGCTCATCCTCACCATCCTTTCAACAAATGGGATAATGAGAAAGAGCCCTGGCCCCCTGGCCCCGACGAGCCTGCCCAGCCTGAAGATAACCCCCCGCTCATACTCCCTGCAGACCTTGACTGCAGAGGGTATAATGATGAGGAGAAAAAGAATAAGAATTGGTAATAAATACATGGTTTCCCTCCTTTCTGTGTTTTATAATCTTCTCACTCTTACCTTCATTCCTTCCATTGCTTCCACCTGTATCTTCTCACCAGTCTTGACCCCTTCCTCCGCCACCGCGTTCCAGAGCTCACCACGGATCTCCACGAGGCCTTCCGGCCTCAGGTCGGTCTTGGCGATCCCTATCCCACCGATCAGTCCCTCCTTTCCGGTGGTGGGACGGCGGCGGTGGGCCCTTACGACCATGACGAGGGCAAAGAGGAAGAAGGCGGCAGTGACCAGCACCACGGGCAGAATGACTTTGATGAAGGAAATCCTCAGAAAGTCCGCCGGACTATCGATGAGCATGATGGACCCCAACAGGAGGGAGATCACCCCCCCAACGGAGAGCATCCCATAGCTGGTAATCTTAATCTCGGCAATGAACAGGATGATCCCCAGCAGGATCAGGGCAACCCCCGCATAGTTGATCGGGAGCATCTGAAAGGAAAAAAAGGCCAAGATAAGGCAAATTCCCCCGATGACCCCGGGAAAAATCACCCCCGGATTAGCGAGCTCATAGAGGAGCCCGTAGAAGCCCAACATGAGGAGGATGTAGGCGATGCTGGGATTCGATATGATGGAGAGGAGCTGATCACGAAAGGACATCTTGATAGTCCTTACCTCCAGATCCTTGACCCTGAGGGTGATCACCTTCCCAGGAGCAATCTTCACCCCTCTCCCGTCCACCCTGGTTAACAGGTCCTCCAAACTGGGGGAGACCAGATCGATGATCCCCAGCTTCAGGGCCTCATCCTCCTTAACCGAGACGCTCTCCCGCACCGCCTGCTCGGCCCATTGCTCGTTTCTCCCCCGTTGCCTGGCGATGGTCTTGATATAGGCGACAGTATCGTTGAGGATCTTGGCCTCCATCTCTTCGTTCTTCTCTTGCGCTCCCATCTGCACGGGATGGGCCGCACCGATGTTGGTCCCCGGGGCCATGGCAGCAATATGGGCGGCGAGGGTGATAAAGACCCCTGCTGATCCAGCCCGGGATCCGCTGGGCGCTACGTAGAGGATGATGGGAACTTCAGAGGCGAGGATGCGTTTGACGATGGAGCGCATCGACTCCATAAGCCCCCCGGGGGTGTCCATCTGGATTACCAGGCAGGAGGCCCCTTCTTCCTCTGCCTTCTCAATTCCTCTAATGATAAACCCTGCTGTGGCGGGATTGATGATCTCCTCAATCTTGAGGAGGTAGACAAAATCACCTTGAGCCAGAAGGATGGAGATACATGAAGCAATGAGGAGTAAAGAAATAAGAACCTTTTTGAACATCGTCCCCTTCTTCTACCGATCACTTTGTCAAATTTTAGCTAGAATGAAGCTCCTTGTCAACAAAAAGACGTGCCTCGCAACGAAGAACGACCCACCTTTGCCGATTTTTGCAGCACGGTATAGGTTTTAATCCTTGCCTTTTCCTCCTTTTTCTGATATGATGTGGCTGTAAAGTTGCTTCATGTTCATGATAATGCTGGGCTTCTCAGCCAATGTGATCACGCTATCTTCGGTGTTTATGCAGCGGGTTGCATCTCTCCCCTTTTGAGGGGAGGATAAGACAAGGGGCTTTGCTTCCGCCACGTTGAGACTGAAGCGATAATCTTCAATCGTCACGGGCGGGGATTTTTTTCACGCAACTCTTACATACATAAGGATTTCCGTGGCGGAAATCCGGGGACAGATGTCCCGCGAAAGACGTGCCTGAGGCACGTCGGTATTTTTCACCGGTGGGGAGAAGGATAAACCTCAGGGGAAATAGATGATAACAAAGGAAATGGTGCAATTCAGAACAGTTGTCGGGTTGTTACTCTTCTCTCTTGTAGCTTCAGCGATGGCGTGCTCCCTCTTGCCCTGGGGCAGGAAATCCCCTTCAACATATACGAAGGATGAATTGGCCATATTAGAGGACAAGGATATATACGTTATTGACGGGGAAAAGTACGTCAAGGTCTCGGCAGGAAGGGATGAAAAGGGGAATATAAAATTTACGTACGTAAAGGTGGAGAGGTATTTGGCCGGAGAAGTAGAACCCTTGCCTTTAGAGGAGGAAGGGATAAAAAGAACGGAAGCCAAGGGGGTGGAGAACGTAACAGAAGAATTCAAGGAAACAGATACGGAAACGAAGGCCCTCCCCGTAACCTCCAAACCCTTCAAACACCCTTACCTCAAACGAAAGATAGCCGTCTTCGCCTTTGATGATCGCACCACGTTCACCGTCGAGAGGTTTGGGGATATAATAGCGGAAAGATTGGGCAAAAAGATGGAGATAAAGGTTTTCACGTCCCTGATAATGGATCGGGAGATGGTCAGGATCACCCTTGAAAAACTGGGTCTCACTCCCGAGGATCTCAAAGATCCCTCAAAGACCACAGTGCTGAATAAGGCCTTGGGGGTTCAAGGGATCATAATGGGAGCGGTCTATGGCCCCTTCGTCACCTCCTCTGCCCCAACCGAAAACGAGAAGATCTCTATGGCCATCGTCCGAATAGAGCTAAAACTCATTGATGCTGCGCAGGGACGTATTGTCAGAGAATTTGTTGCCACCAATCCCCTGTCCAAAAGCGAGGAAATAGGGCCCATGAGCGAAGAGAAGGCCAAATACAGGGCAGTAGATCTGGCTATAGACCATATCATCGCTCAGGTCGTCGAAGAGATAAATGGGATGGATTGGTTTACACGAATCGCCTTGGTTGAGGGAGAGCAGGTCTATTTGAATGCTGGCTATCAAACGGGCCTCAAAGAAGGTGACCTCCTGGAGGTTTATTCTACAGGAGATCTCCAGGGAGAGAAACCCATTGGGAGGATAAGGATATCCAAGTTATTTGGTATCGATGCCTCGGTGGCCCAGGTAATAAACGGGAGCGGTTTTCGGGTAAACGATGTGGTAAAACCTCTCCCCCAAAGCGAACAAATGAGTAAAAGATGAGGGGAGAAAAAACTAACACATAAAAAGAGAGGTGGTGAGATGTTTGAGGTGGGGGGTTTCGCCGTCTATCCGGGTCACGGAGTTGGAACCATCGAGGCCATTGAGAAGATGGAGATGGGAGGGAGGGTGCAGGATTTCTATGTACTCAGTATCCTCGACACGAAGATGACCATCAAGATCCCGACGGAGAACGTCGGTACCGCCGGCATGAGGGAGGTAATTGACCCGACGAAGATCCCTGAGGTCTACGAAATCCTGAAAAAGAAGAAGATCCACAACAATCATCAGCCGTGGAATCAACGGTATCGCGATTATATGGACAGGATACAAAGCGGCTCTATCTTCGAGGTGGCCGAGGTCTTCCGAGAACTCTATTCTTTGAAAACTGAGAAGGGACTTTCCTTTGGGGAGAAAAAACTGATGGATACTGCCAAGAAGCTCCTCATCAAAGAGTTGGCCATCTCTAAAGAAGCGGAAGAGGCGGAGATCGGGAAGGAAATACAAGGTATTATGCCCTAAAAGGGTACGGCATCATCATCCGTTTTACCCTTGCATTTTATCTACTCATCTTTTCAGAGCTGATCCACTTTCGGGGTTCCTCCTCTCATCCCGCCTTGCCGAAAGATATACCGTAACGAAAGCAGATGATCAGGAGGTGTCGTATGGCGAAAGCAGGTTTAATCCTAACGCGCATATTCCTGTTTATCTTTTGCTGCATGGCAGGGGCGTATATAGGACCAGAACTCTTCAACGTTTTATACGCCTCCCTCTGGGGGGGGATTGGAGGGGGCTTGGTTGCTGCTGCGATCATCCTCTTGGAGGTCAGTATCACCCGGTCCTCAGGCAAGCAGATTGTCGGCGGAATCGTCGGATTGATGGTAGCCTTTTGCATTACCCAGGTGGCCGCGACGATCTTTTTCCCACCCAGTTGGAAGCAAACACATCTCTCTTCTCTCATCTATCTCCTCATGGGGTATATGGGGATTGTGATCGGGGTGCGCAAGGGGAAGGAGTTTAACCCGGTTTCCTGGCGGATCTTCAGCAAGACCGGTCCCCAGAGTGAGATACCCAAGATCCTCGACACCAGTGTCATCATCGATGGAAGGATTGCTGATGTGGTCGAAACTGGATTCATGGAGGGACCCCTCATTGTCCCCCAGTTCGTCCTGCACGAGTTGCAACATATCGCTGACTCCTCCGACCCCCTGAAGAGAAATAGGGGGAGGAGGGGGTTGGATATCCTCAACAGGATGCAAAAGCAGAATGACGTGGAGGTGAGGATTTCGGATCAGGACTTTCCGAAGTTACAGGAGGTGGATGCCAAACTGGTGGAGATGGCCAAGATGATCAATGGGAGAATCATCACGAACGACTATAACCTGAACAAGGTGGCCGAACTTCAGGGATTGATGGTGTTAAACATCAATCAACTGAGCAATGCCCTGAAGCCTGTCGTTCTCCCCGGAGAGACCATCCACGTCCAGATCCTCAAGGAGGGGAAGGAAACAGGCCAGGGTGTGGCCTATTTGGACGACGGCACCATGGTCGTGGTGGAAGCAGGAAAGAAGCTCATCGGCAAAGAGTTTGATGTCGTGGTTACCAGCGTACTGCAGACCACGGCGGGCAGAATGATCTTCTCCCGACCCAGGGAGGAAAATCTCATCCCGTCAGAACAACCCGCACGGGCAGGGAGGACACATGGTTAAGAAAGAGACTGTGGGCATCCGAACCGGGATGGGCTATGACGCCCACCGCTTTGGGGAAGGGCGTCCTTTAACCCTGGGGGGAATCACCATCCCTTTCCACCGGGGGCTCGTGGGGCACTCGGATGCCGATGTCCTGGTGCATGCCATCTGCGATGCCCTCTTAGGGGGTATCTCCGAGGGGGATATCGGGAGGCATTTCCCCGATTCAGATCCTCTGTATAAAGATATTGAAAGTCTTTTGCTTCTGCAGAAGGTAGTTGCATTGATAGACCAGAAGGGTTTCGAAGTCATAAACATCGATGCAACCATAGTAGCCCAGGCCCCCAAGCTGGCGCCCTATCTCCCCCAAATGCAGGCGAAGATCGCCAAGACCTTGGGCCTCAATACAGAGAGGGTAAACATCAAGGCCACCACCACCGAGGGGATGGGCTTTATGGGGAGGGGAGAGGGGATTGTTGCCTATGCCGTGGCCCTTTTGGAGGTGAGATGAAGGCAGAGGTGAGGGTCCGGTTTGCCCCGAGTCCGACGGGTTTGCTCCACATCGGGAACGCCCGGACCGCTCTCTACAATAGGCTCTTTGCACACCAACACGACGGTGCATTCATTCTCAGGATTGAGGATACCGATCTGGTGAGGCTCGACCCCGCTGCCGAGGCGGCCATCATAGAGGATCTGCGCTGGTTAGGACTCGAATGGGACGAGGGACCAGAGGTGGGGGGAGATTACGGTCCGTATCGTCAGTCTGAGAGGATGGATATCTACCAAACGTATGCCCACCGTTTGTTGAACAAGGAAAAGGCATATCATTGCTATTGTACTCCCGATGAGCTGGATCAGATGCGAAAAGAATTACGTGCACGAGGGGATCCACCCCGGTATCTGGGACGCTGTCGAGAGTTGTCACCCCAGCAGATCAAGAAGTTTGAGGGTGAGGGGCGACGCCCCTCCCTCCGTTTCATGGTTCCGCGAGGGTTCACGGTGGTGCAGGATCTCATCCATGGCGAGAAGCGATTCGAAAA
>CAYQOD010000120.1:0-6181 GCA_964419065.1 uncultured Thermodesulfobacteriota bacterium
ACGATCGGGAGGGCGTCGACGACCTCGAGCCGCTCCGGCAGTTTAAAGGCAGCCAGCTTCTTTCCCTTTAAGAACTCGACCATCTCTTCAAAGGTAAATGCCTGGCCAGCCTTGGGGACCACATAGGCACACGCCCGTTCCCCCATCTCCTTGTCGGGATAGCCAATAATAGCTACACTAGCAACTTTGGGGTGCTCATTGAGCAGACCCTCGATCTCAGCAGGATAGATATTCTGCCCCCCCCGTATAATCATGTCCTTGGCCCTGCCCATGATCCAGAGACAGCCCTGATCGAACTTGACTATGTCGCCGGTCGTCGTCCAGCCTTGGGGATCGAATACCGTGGCAGTAAGCACTTCATCCCGGTAATAACCTGCCGGTGCGTGCGGTCCCCTGAACCAGAGCACCCCAGGTTCTCCCTCCGGTACCTCTTTCTTGCCCGCTTCGTCCATGAGCCTGACCTCGTTACCCGGCAGCATCCTGCCAACGGTACGGCGCCGCAACTCCTTGGGGTCATTGACATGGCACCCGGAGACCGAACCCATATCCTGAGTACCCAGGTCACTGGTGATGATTGCTCCCAGCCTCTCCTCAGCCTCCTCAGCAACTTGAGGAGAGAGATATCCCCCTGCAGATCGTATAAAACGCAGAGAGCGGATATCATACTTCGAGATATCGACCTCCAGCATCCTCACCAGGTGGGTCGGAACCACTCCGATGGCGGTAGCCCGCTCCTTCTCGATGAGCTCCAGGGCCCCTTCAGGGGTGAACTCCTCCAGCATGACCGTCTTGGCCCCAACCAGGGGGGCAGCAAAATAGGTGAGGGTACCGGCAGCGCCACCTGCATGGGGTGCGATTGCTACCGTTATATCGTCCTTGGTGAGGTCCCAGCTGTCTACCCTGGCCTTCGAGGTACAAACCCGAGGGGCAATGGGCCACTCCACCAACTTGGGCAACCCCGTCGTGCCGGTCGTGCTCGTGAGAAGCCCCACGTTCCCGAGGGGATCGAGCCTCCTCTCTTTCAGGATCGATTCATCGATGGGTTTTTTGCTTCGCTCATGTGCTATGCGTGGAAGGGAATAGGTCCCTTCAGGGGCTGAACCGGGCACGTCATCGTCAAAGAGGAATATGTTTTTAAGGTGCGCAAAGCGCTTCTGGAGGTCTTTATACATATCCAGATAACTAAATTTTCGGTAGATGGTGGGGATGACGACTGCCGAGGCCTCGGTACGTTCCACCATATACTCCAGCTCCTTTTCTCGAAGGTACGGATAGACCGTGAGGGATATAAGACCAGCCCTTTCGCTGGCGATCCGAGAGAGAAACCCATAGACACTGTTGGGGGATTGAATGATGATGCGGGAAAATTTGGGAATTCCCATCTCGGCCCATGAGATGGCGATGGCATCCACTATCTTCTTGGCCTCAGCCCAGGTGACCCGGTATTTGGAGTCGACCAACGCCTCTCTGTCCCCCAGCTCTCTGGCGTTTCTCTCATAGAAATCGTAGAAGGTCTCCTGGGTCCAGTAGCCCTTCTTGACGTATTCATCGACCATCGCCTTGGTATAACGGATCGGTTTCACGGTATATCTCCCTCCATTAAAGCATAGCGATTGATATTTGAGATCCATCATCGAACATAACAATAGATCTCCTCCCTCGGCCCGATAACACTCTTTCTTCCTATAGCCCTAATTCCGACCACCGAGCCTGAACCTTCTTGACCATCTCTGGATCGAGCTCTATGGGTATGGGCTTCTCCTTCCAATCGTAGGGGATAGTCGCATCCAAGAGCAACCTGCCGGTGATATCCCTCTGGCCTATGGGAAGGGATGGATCCAACGGCGTAGACCTCCCCCGCGTGATGACCTGCGAGCGGTTGGGCTGGAACCGAAAACTCAAGGCATAGAGGACGCGCGGGATATCCCAGGGATCGATGTCCTCATCCACCACGATGACCGTCTTGAGACCGTAGGCCCCCATCTCCGTTGAGATAGCGGCGGTGAGGACCTGGTCTGCATGCCCAGGGTACATCTGCTTTATGGAGATGATGGCCAGCATCCTCCCTGAGCCTTCAGGGGGGCAGTAGACGGTCTTGATGCCCGGGATCTTCATGGCCACGAGCTGCTGCCAGAGCGTGGCGCCATAGGTCAGGGCCATGGTCATATGGGTATCCGTAACCGCTCGACCCACGGTGGTCCCCCAAAATATGGGATTATTCCGATAGGTGACGCATTTTACTTCAATATAGTTCCTGGGGTCCGTCCCGACGCCGGAATAATATCCGGTATATTCACCGAAGGGACCTTCGGGCATGAATTTCTCCGCATCTACCTCGCCCTCCACCACGATTTCAGCGGTGGCCGGTACAGGCAGGTCATTCGTCTCGGCCTTGACGACCTCTATGGTCTCGCCGCGGATGGAGCCGGCCAGGTCGTACTCCGATTCAAAGGCAGAGACCCGCGCTGCCCCCATCAGAAAGAGGAGAGGGTCACACCCTATAACTGCACATACCGGCATGGGTTTCTTCATGGCCTGGTATTTCTTGAGCATGATATCGGCATGCTTCCCTTTGATGAACTGGGTCCCCAGGTGATTCTTGTCGAGCAATTGACATCGATACGTCCCGAGGTTGACCCATCCTGTCTCCGGGTCCTTGCTCACGACAAAGTGGGCCGTGCCGAAAAAGCGCCCGCCATCCAACGGATAAAACTTGGGCGCAGGGAACTTAAAGAGATCCACGTCCTTCCCCTTCATGATGTTTTCCTTGCAGGGGCCGGTATCCACTAATTTAGGCGGGATCTTGGTCTCATTCTTCTCCACCCACAGTCTCATGAGGTCCACTAAGGTCGACTCCTTGGGGGCACCCATGATCAGTGCGAGCCGCTGCGTGGTCGTACAGACACTGGTGATTACCGGTGATGTATACCCTTTGACCTTCTCGAAAAGGAGTGCTGGTCCTTGTTCCTCCTCATTGAGCTTGGCGATATGTGAGAGCTCCAGGTCCCAATCAACCTCTGCCTTAATCCTGTGAAGCATCCCTTCCTTCTCTGCCTGTGCGATAAAATCCCTCATGTCTTTCATTGAAATGACTCCTCCTCTCTGAATATAGTGGTGTGGATACCCCCTTCCCTTGCGACGGTGAGGGATTGGGGGGCGTCTGTGCAGGGACCAACGTCTATTGGGTAATCTTAATGCGCGTCATAGCCTTTTCCATCAGTAGCTCGAAGCCGCTCTTTTCCCCGATAAGGGGCGCTTTCTTGCGCTGGCTCCATACGGTCTCTGGCCTACTCTGCACGATGAACAGGTTCTCCGGGAAGGGGAGGTCCTTGTCGATGGCCCACTCAATATCCTGTGGACTGCCATAGTGCTCCTCAATAACCCTCGCCATCCTCACTAACTCTTTGATCTCCTGGTCATTGAGACAGCATGTACACTGTTTATCGGGATCTACATCGGCATGGACTACCTCTCCCCTCTCAACGTCGTAGACGCATTGGATATGCTTGGTGGATATCTTCCGCTCATTGATCTCCACCAAGACCTTATCCACCACAAACTTGTCAGGGTTTACAGAACCGGAGACAACGGTCTCCCCCAATCCCCAACTCCCCTCAATGACCACCTTGGAGGGATCCCCATCGGTCGGGTTGAGGGTGAACATAACACCCGCCGTCCTCGAATTAACCATCTTCTGCACCCCGACACTTATGGAGACCTTCTCATGGGGGAAATCGTTCTTCACACGGTAGCTGATGGCGCGCGGGGTGAAGAGGCTGGCCCAGCACTTCTGGACATTCGTGATCACCTGGTCTGGGCCCTCGATCCAGAGATAGGTGTCCTGTTGACCTGCAAAGCTCGCGGTGGGCAGATCCTCAGCCGTGGCACTGGACCGCACCGCCACAGGGATGTTCTCAACGCCGCACTTCTCGGACAGCGATAGATAACCCCCTCGTATAGCCCCTCTGACCTCGTCCGGTATCGGTACCTCTTTTATCAAGGACTGAACCTCGCCGCTGGCATCATTGAGGGCCTCCACATCATCAGGATCCAGATCAGAGAGTATGTGATAAATCTGATCTTTAATGCCTCCTTTGGCTATGAAATCCAGGTAACTATAAGTGGAGACGGCAAACCCGGGCGGGACCCGGATGCCAGCCTTGATCATCTCTCCCAGGCTGGCATTCTTCCCCCCCACCAGCAGAAGTGAACCCTTGTCCACCTCTTCAAAATTCAGGATATACTCCATCTCTTCCTCCGCCCTTCCTCCCCCCGTTCCGCCAGTGGCGGAACGGGGGGATCAGCATAAAAACATGCGAGCAGGATTGGAGGGACCCGTAGAAGTTACCCTCCCGGGGGTTATTTGCCCGTTCTCTTGACGATGGTGACCACGCCCGTGTCGCCATCGACCTTGACGGTATCCCCGGTCTTGATCACCGATGTGGCGATCCCAGTGCCGGTAACTGACGGCACACCATATTCCCTGCACACGATGGCCGCATGGCTGGTCAGTCCACCGATATCGGTGACCGTGGCCTTGATCTTCGTAAACACCGGTGCCCACGAGGGGTTGGTGGAGGGACAGACCAGGACCTCTCCTGCCTGAAGGGTCGTGATCTCCTCCAAGAGCTTCAGTACCCGTGCCTTCCCTTCCACAATGCCTGCCGAGGAGGCAAAACCTTTCAGCTCGGAGACCTCCTCAGGTTTGGGTGCTGCGACGCCTTTGAGCCACTCTTTCACCTTATCGGTGGTAACACCCCACAACATAACCGTGAATGGTTCCGCCACCTCTTCAGGTGGGACACCCAGGGCGGGTATCGGTGCCCACTTCCTGGCTGCCTCGAGGGTCTTCCTCCGCTTGGCGGCCGTGGCCTTATAGTACTCACTCCGCACCGGTATATTCACGCCCAAGGCCCACCCGGTGACCAACTCGGTGAGGAGCTCGGGTATCTCGTAACGGTTGAACATGAATATATCATCCACCCCTTTCAACATCCCGTTCTTGACCAAAAGCCTGCCAAAGGCCCGTATCTTGTCGAACCATATGGTATGGAACCAGTGCTCA
This sequence comes from uncultured Thermodesulfobacteriota bacterium, assembly GCA_964419065.1. Classification (GTDB taxonomy): domain Bacteria; phylum Desulfobacterota; class B13-G15; order B13-G15; family RBG-16-54-18; genus CAYQOD01. Next base: position 5,066 of record CAYQOD010000120.1, read on the forward strand.
ACCCAGAAGAGGTGATCCTCAGCATACCGGTATATGGTCCTGATGATATTGTAGGCGCCATCGAATGACTTCTTGTCCTCGTCGGTCTTGATCAGGTCACGGTATTTGGCAACAACCTCGTCCCGTTCCTTGTCGATTGCATCCAGAGACCGCTCGATCTTCTCTCCCTTCTCGAGGCGCTCCACATAGCTCTTGATATAACTGAACGGGATATCCAGTTTGGTGAGCCAGCTCCCCTCATAATGGAGCCAACCACTGCCACAGGAGACAAAAAACCATGGGTCTTTGGCCTTTTCAAGCTCATCAAGCCACTGCCTCCCATCCGGGGTCTTTTTCATCTCCTCGATCTTCTTTACGGCGGGCTTGTCGCTCTTGATGATATCTGATACACCGCGGAGCGTGGTGGCTAGCCTGGATAATTGACAGAGCTCCTCCTCCGGACGGAACATGGAGACATAGGCCCCGGCAACCATCTTGCCGATGGCGCTCTCACTGATTCCGGGAAAGAGCTTCCTGGTTACATCGGCAAACATGAGGTAGGCAAGATAGGTTAGGTTGAGCATCTCGAAGTGATACTGCCAGCCCTTGAACATCTGGTTGACAAGCGTGTTAAAGGCCTCCACCACATCATACGAGACGTAGCAACCGGTGGGTGCAGGCAGGACTTGATCTTCAGGGACAAATTTCGGCAGCTCTTCGGGGACCTCCACGGCAGCCATCTCCTGTCCCAAGACCTTGAATTTCTTCAACCACTTATCCCAGAGTTCGTCATAGTGTTCAAAGACATAAAACACCCGCTTCTCAAATAGTCCGGCCTTCTCCCCTATTACCTCATCCGGCGGAGGCTCGATAGCGCAGATATACATGTAACATCCGACCATTCTCTGGGCGATCCCCTGGGCCGGCGGGATGCAGAATACCCTGGTGGTATACTGCGAGAGAGCGATCTGCCATGCCTCCTGAAAGATCAGATCTAATGGTGGCATGGGCTCTGGCGCGTGGATCTTGTCCTGATACCAGAACTCCTTCTTTTCCCACGCTTCTCTATCTTTTGAGAACAGATAGTGAGACGGGTACATCTCTTCCCAGCCTTTCAATTCCGCTGGGACCTGAAAT
>CAYQOD010000121.1:0-6158 GCA_964419065.1 uncultured Thermodesulfobacteriota bacterium
ATGGCCTTGGGGAGCCTGAACTCAGGGATCCCGTAGACCAAGACCCCCCCTGGTTTATGGAGGGCCTCGAAGATGGTCACCTGGTGTCCCCACTTGACAAGGTCACCGGCCAGGGTGAGGCCAGCGGGTCCTGATCCCACCACGGCCACCTTCTTCCCCGTAGGCGGGGGGATCGCGGGTAGCTCCACAGCCCCCTGTGACCTCTCGTAATCGGCCACAAATCGCTCCAGCCTCCCGACGGCCACAGGTTCTTCCTTTTTGCCCAGGACGCAGAGGGTCTCGCACTGAATTTCCTGGGGACATACCCTGCCGCAGATGGCGGGCAGGCTATTGTCTTCCTTGACCTTCTTGGCCGCACCGATAAAGTCCCCTTCGGCGACCAGCTTAATGAATTCAGGGATCTTCACCCCTACCGGACACCCTTCCACACACTTGGGCTTCTTACACTGCAGGCAGCGGCTCGCCTCACGCTGGGCCAGCTCAGGGGTATATCCGTAGGGGACCTCGTCGAAGTTCCTGCTCCTCGCTTTGGGATCTTGCTCCGGCATCGGTTGTCTGGGTATCTTTTCTCTCTTCTCCTTCTCGGCCATGTTCCTCCCCCTCCTACTGCCCCTGTTCTTTTAGGAATTGCTCGTAGGATGCCCTCTCTTCCTGCAGATAGGCGGCTTGGCGTTTCATGAGTTCGTCGAAGTTGACCTGGTGACCGTCGAATTCAGGTCCGTCCACACAGCAGAACTGCGTCTTGCCGCCGACCGTGACCCGACAGGCGCCGCACATCCCGGTGGCATCCACCATGATGGCGTTGAGGCTCACGAGGGTCTTTACCCCATGGAGCTCAGTGGTCTTGCAGACGAACTTCATCATGGGAACCGGTCCGATCCCCACCACCAGCTTGACATCTTTTCGCGCCTCGAGCAGGTCCTTGAGTTGATCCGTAACGAATCCATGGCGTCCATATGAGCCGTCGTCGGTAGTAATGAAGAACTCATCGCTCACCTCCTTCATCTCTTCCTCCAGGATGAGGAGATCCTTGGTCCTCGCCCCGATGATGGAGATGACGTGGTTGCCGATCTCCTTCAGCGCCTTGGTGATGGGGTACAGGACCGCAATGCCGGTCCCGCCCCCGACGCAGATCACCGTCCCCAGCTTCTCTACATGGGTCGGTCTGCCCAGGGGGCCGATGATATCGAGGATATAATCCCCCTTGTTGAATGTCCTCAGCAGGGCCGTGGTCTTTCCCACCACCTGGAAGATGATATCGATGGTCCCCCGCTCTGGATCGATCCCCGCCATGGTCAACGGTATCCTCTCACCCGTCTCGTTGGGACGAAGTACCACAAACTGACCTGGCTTGGCCTTCTTGGAGATGAGGGGAGCCTCGATATTGAAATGGCAGACGGTGTTATCCGCCATCTCTCGCTTCTCTAATATTTTAAACAAGCCCGTTCCCCCCCTTCACGGAGATTTATCTTGTCTTGTGCACATTATCACTTTTCCTATTCCTCTGTCAAGGATTCAAGAGGTCCATGAACGCCATGATTTCCCCCCACAATCTCTTTTTCCCGTCTCCTGTGAGGGCGGAGAAGGAGACGATCCGCCCAGGGTCGACAGAGAGGGTCTGGGCCGTTTGAGAGAGGGCCTTGTTCAGCTTATTCTTCGAGAGCTTATCGACCTTGGTCATGACGAATATGGTGGGTATGGAGAATTCCCGCAACCACCCTACGAGGGAGATATCCAAGGGGGTGGGACCTACCCGCGAATCGAGGATAACTACCACCACGCTGAGAGTTGTTCTGTTTCGGAGGTACTCCTCCACCATGGGACGCCATCTCCTGCGCACCGCTAACGGGACCTTTGCAAAGCCGTATCCGGGCAGGTCCACCAGGTAGAGGGAGCGGTTTACCAGATAGAAGTTTATGGACTGGGTCTTACCCGGGGCAGAGCTGGTACGGGCCAGGGCCTTTCGGTTTACCAGGGAGTTGATGAGGGAGGACTTGCCGACGTTAGACCTCCCGGCAAAGGCCACCTCCGGACAGAGGGGGTCCGGATAGTCTTTTGGGGCATAGGCACTCGTAAGGAATTCAGCACTCTTGATTTTCATTTTTCTTCTTCGACCTTTTATACCAAACAAAAGAAATGGTGGCAAGAATATTGCATCAAAATTTGGTGAGAAGAGTTCAAAAAAGCTTGACGCCTCGCACCGAGAGGACTAGGATTTTTGCATATGTCGCCCTTGAAACACTGGAAGAGGATCGCCGCCAAGGCCTCACAGCAGCCGGCCTATGCCGTGCGGGCTGCCCTGATGCGGTTTTTATCCTTTGCGAGCTACCGTTTGCTCAATGGCAAGAGCGCTCCGCCGGAGACCATCTCCCTCTTGCTCACCTATCGGTGTAACCTGCGGTGTACCATGTGTGGGCAGTGGGGAGAGCGGGGAAGCCTCAAAGACCTCCCCCCTTCTGAGACCAAAGCATATATGGAGCTGCCGCTTGTGGCGAAGCTCATCGAAGAGGTGAGGGGTTTTCACCCCACCATCACCCTCTTTGGGGGGGAGCCGCTGCTCCACCCCGGGTGGAAACAGATCGTCGAGACGATCAAGGGGGCGGGCCTCCGGTGCAACATGATCACCAATGGCACCATCCTCACCAGATGGGCTGAGGAGGCGGTGCGGTTGGGCCTGGATGAAATCATCTTCTCATTGGACGGTCCGGATGGGGTGCACGATGCCATCAGGGGGAGGAAGGGGGTGTTCAGGCGGGCGTTACAGGGGTTTCAGAAGCTCCGAAAGATGAAAGAGAAGCATGGGAAAAAGAGGCCTACGGTAAACGTCAACACGGTCATCTGGGAGGAGAACCAGGCGATGCTCGATACGATCGTGGATCAAGCCGCCCTGTTCGGGGCGGAGACGATCACCTTTCATCACCTCACCTTCGTCGATGCGTCGGCCTTCCAGGAGACGGAGAGGATATCCCAAGTGGCCCTCTCCTGTAGTTCACCTGATTGGGCTGGGTTCGTCAGGGACGAGCTTCCCCGGATCGATCCCGATGTCATCATTACGCAGAAGCGACGTATTGAGCAGGCGCAAGGTCCGGTACCGGCCTTCTTCTACCCCAACTTCACCGATGAAGAGATATTGGCCTACTATGGATCGTTTCGCTTTCTCCCCTCCTCATATCAACGGAGGTGCCTGAGCCCCTGGATGGTGGCCTATCTGCTTCCCGATGGGTCGGTGAAGCCGTGCCTCAGCCTGGGGTATGCGATGGGGAACCTGCGGGAGACTCCCTTTCGGGATATATGGAACGGGGAGCGCGCGGTGACATTCCGTCGCCTCGTGAAGGAGCGGGGCTACTTTCCTGTCTGCCCCCGGTGCACGGAGTTTACACGGTTTTAGTTTTTTTGTGGTTATGGTGTATTTTGCTCAGAAAATAGACCCTCGATATCTCCTCTCCCCTGGGAGAGAGGATGAAGGTGAGGGGGCAATGACGGATTTTCATTATTCGAAGGGAGGGTAGGGTGAAGGATAAAGAGAGGCCGGTGGCCAATCCGATAGTGGTCCTCAGGGAGGAGTTCGACGACTGGGCCATCCTCTTTAACCCGGATACTGCTGATGCCGTGGGCATCAATCCCGTCGGTGTCGCCGTATGGAAGCTGATGGATGGCAGGCGCACCCTCGAGGAGATCGTAGCGGAGATACGAGAGGGCTTCGCGGATGTACCGGATATCGCTCGCAAGGACATCGTCACATTTGTCCACGACCTAGAAAAGCAAGGTTTCGTGGGGTATGAGGTGAAGGGCAGCGACGGATGAGGTCAGAGTCAGACAGGGCAGAACAGCCGGCACTGAAGGTCATGCACACGCCGCGCAGCGTGGATATCGAGATCACCTCGCGATGCAATTTGCGGTGCCGCTACTGCTACTACTTTGATAACCCGGCTGTACAGTACCGGGATCTGCCCACCGAGGAGTGGCTGAAATTTTTTGATGAGTTGGGGCGGTGCGCCGTCATGAATGTCACCCTGCAAGGGGGAGAACCCTTCATCTGCACGGACCTCCCTGAACTCATTGACGGCATCGTCCGCAACCGGATGCGTTTTGACATCCTGTCCAACGGGGCGCTCATCGACGATGACATCGCTGCCTATATTGCTGACACCGGCCGCTGTGACTCTGTCCAGGTATCGGTGGATGGGTCTGGTCCTGATGCCCACGATGCCTGCCGGGGAGAAGGATCCTTTGAGGGCGCTATCATGGGTATCCACACCTTGCGGCGCCATGGCGTCTCTGTTGCGGTGCGGGTGACCATCCACCGTCACAACGTCCACGACCTGGAGGCTATAGCCCACCTGCTCATAGAGGATATAGGGCTTGCAGGATTCAGTACTAACTCCGCCGGTTATTTAGGCTCGTGTCGGCAGAACGCCGATCAGGTGCTGTTGAATATCCAAGACCGAATGGAGGCCATGGAGACGCTCCTGCGCCTCTCAGAGAGATACAATGGGTGCATCTCGGCCCAAGCCGGACCCCTGGCAGAGGCACAGATGTGGTGTGAGATGGAGGGGGCCCGGAAAAAGGATGCTCCCTTCTTTCCCAATGGCGGTTATCTAACAGGCTGTGGCTGTCACAACAGCAAGATAAATGTGCGTGCCGATGGTGCCATTACCCCGTGCAGTATGCTGCCGCAGATGGAGCTCGGCCGCATCAATCAGGATTCCCTGACAGAGGTCTGGCAGAATCACCCAGACCTCAACCGGTTGCGCCTGCGGCATACCATACCCCTGACCGAGTTTGAGTTCTGTGCTGGGTGTCCCTATATCCCGTATTGCACGGGCAACTGCCCTGGGCTGGCCTACACCATAACAGGCCAGGTGGATCACCCCAGCCCTGATGCGTGTCTGCGAAAGTTTCTTAAGGAAGGGGGCAAACTATCGATGGAGGAGCGAGGACTTCGTCCGCTTGAGGATGGAGGAGCGGAGCACTCCTCAAGCGAAGCGCTCCTAAAGTGAAACGCTCCTTGAACGAAGTACTCGTCAAACTCAATGGTTCCTAGATTGCGAGATTGTTACGATGAGCGACAAACCTATCCCAAAGCAACCTGACAATGGAAACTGGTCCTTAAATCAAATCTACTTCTACCTGACCCAGGGGTGTAACCTGGCCTGCCGTCATTGCTGGCTGGCGCCCGGATTCGACGCGGACGGCAGCGCCTATCCCACCCTGCCGGTGGAGCTCTTCGAGACGGCCATCCGCGAGGCCAAACCCCTGAGACTGAGCGGGGTGAAGCTCACCGGGGGCGAGCCCCTCCTGCACCCCGGAATCCAGCAACTTCTTGAGATCGTTCGGCGTGAGGAATTGAGGTTGACCATCGAGACCAACGGCCTGCTCTGTACGCCTGCCATGGCAGCGGAGATCGCCAAATCACCTGATCGGTTTGTGTCGGTTAGCATCGACGGGGCCGATGCCGCCACCCACGAGTGGGTGCGGGGCGTGCCAGGGTGCTTTGAAAAGGCCCAACAGGCGGTGCGAAACCTGGCAGCAGCTGACACGCCGCCGCAGGTCATCATGACCGTCATGCGCTGTAACGCCGATCAGGTGGACGCGGTCGTCCGTATGGCCGAGGAGTTGGGTGCCTCCTCGGTAAAGTTCAATATCGTGCAGCCAACTGCACGTGGCGAGAGGCTTTATGAGACCGACCAGGCCCTAAGCATAGCCGAGCTCATCCAGTTAGGAAGGCACGTGGAGATGAAACTGGCGCCGTCCACAAGGCTGCAACTCTTTTTTGATTACCCCCTTGCCTTTCGTCCCCTGAGCCGCATGGCCTCTGGAGATGGCTGTGACGTCTGTGGGATACTCGGTATTTTAGGCGTCATCCCGACCGGTCATTATGCCTTGTGCGGCATCGGCGAGCATGTACCGGCATTGGTTTTTGGCACAATAGAAGAGGACAAACTGGAGGCAGTGTGGAAGGAAAATCAGGTCTTGCAAGAGCTACGGAAAGGCCTCCCTCACAGGTTGGGCGGTTTGTGCGCCCGCTGTCTGATGAAGCATCACTGTCTCGGCTCGTGCATTGCACAAAACTACTATGATGCAGGCAGCCTCTGGGCGCCGTTCTGGTTTTGCCAACAGGCGGAGGAGGCCGATCTATTTCCGACAACTCGTCTGGG
>CAYQOD010000122.1:0-6142 GCA_964419065.1 uncultured Thermodesulfobacteriota bacterium
GTCTTTTCTTAAACTCCCGCTTCCGTCGCTCAATCTCCCCTTCGTCCCTGCTATAATGACATCGAAAGAATCGAAGAAGAAATACAGGTATGATTTAACTCTCAAAGATGAAGTGATTTTGGGTGGAAATAACCTCATTTTCATTACAAGAAAAAGAAAAGGATAGAGGCTACACCGTTTCGCTTCAGCAAACAGCTCGTCGCTACGACTGATGGATAACATTACCTCTCTTAAACTGAAAACAACAAATCTTCATGTAGACTAATACTTACTCTTTGTAGGGGTACTAGGCAATATGAGAGACCTCAGGGGTCACATCTTCATTTATTCGTTTCTACGGCTTTATGTGCGCCACGTAAAAAAAGGGCGTTGAGCCCCGTGCATTGTTTCTCCCACATCTCCCTCACAATTCTCGTACTTCACGCCCCACACCACATTGACACACACGGTCCAATTCCCTATCTGGCCCAAATAAACTACTATCGCCTAAAGGCGAGGGTTTTACTTCCAGAAAAGGACAATAATATTCCAACTTCGAGCGATTGTCTGGGGGCGGTTCTCGCCTTTTGCCTTCGCTTGACATCCTATCTTCCCTCTGATATCTCTTTTCGATAATCTCATCAATAAATACATTATAAAGAAAGGGCTTGTGAGGAACATCGTCATGTCGGCGAGGAAGAAGATAACCGTCGGTTCTTTTCCCACCCGGTGTCCCTACTGTGACGAGGTGGTAGAAAACCATGATCTCCAGCCGGGGGTGAATCGGATCAGGTGCGAATATTGCCGAAAGGTCTATATAAAGATCATGGAACCCCTTCACGAGGCGCCCTCACACGGCAAGGAAGGATAAATACCGGGGCCTCGTCCCGCCTTTGGCGGGATCGAATCCTTGAACCCGGTAGTGAAACGTTGTATCCTCATGGCCGCAGATAATGAAAACCCCTATGGATAGACTCACCGAGATACTCGACTCCATCGCCGGGCCGCTACACCTCGCCTCCAAGGACGACTTCTCCCATCTCCCCAAGATCAGGGGGTTGGAAGGGTTAATCACCCGTCTGACCGAGGAGGCCATGCCCATCTCCCCTGACCCATCAATTCATGACAAACTGAGGGACATTCAGGAGACCTTCATCGGCTTTGATGACGTCACAGGGAGCGAAAAAGAGGCGCGGATCGCGAGGGGGAGGCACCTGCTGGATGAGATTAAAGGGTTAATAACCTCAGAAGAGACGGTTCGACCGTACCGGCATGGTGAGATCTCGCCAGTGCTGAATACCTCCGTCAGGTTCGTCAAAGGGGTAGGACCGAAGCTCGCCCTCCTGCTCAAGAAAAAGGGGATAGAGACGGTAGAGGACGCCCTCTATAACCTCCCCTTCCGGTATGAAGATCGCCGAGCGATCAAACGGATAGCCGACCTCACGGTGGGCGGACGTGGGGTGGGCTATGCCGAGGTGATCGCCACAGGAGAAGTGTTCTATCCCAAGAGCCGCCGCAAGGTCTATGAGGCCATCTTGGGGGACGGGAGCGGCTTTATCACCGCCAAGTGGTTTCAGGGGATCAGGTACGTTCAGGGACGGCTGAAGAAGGGGGACCGGGTCGTCTTCTGCGGGGAGCTCCGAGGATATCGAGGGCAGGTGGAGATCATCCACCCGGATCTGGAGTGGATGGATGATACGGGAGAGGATTCCCTCCACTTTGGACGCATCGTCCCGGTCTATTCCGAGACAGAGGGCCTCTATCAGCGCCGGATCAGGGGGATCATGCACCAGGTGATACAGGAGTATGCCCCCCGGATAACGAGCCCCGTCCCTCCTCAGGTGTGCGGTCGGTGTAACCTGATGCCCATCGCCGAGGCCCTGCGCGAGGTCCACTTTCCCCGAGAGTATCTCGATAGCGAGCAGCTCAATCGCAAGACATCCCGACCCCACCAGCGATTGGCCTTTGAGGAGTTCTTCTTCCTGGAGCTGGGCATGGCACTGCGTCGGAAGGGTATCGCCATGGAGGAGGGGATCCCCTTCCAGATGGAGAAGACCCCCGCGGCCGAAGAACTCCTGCAGAAACTCCCCTTTGTCCTGACGCAGGCCCAGGAGCGGGTGATAGAGGAGATCAGGGGGGATATGCGCACACCCCACCCCATGAATCGCCTCCTGCAGGGTGACGTGGGGAGTGGCAAGACGGTAGTGGCCCTCGTCGCCTCGCTGATCGCCATCGACAACGGCTACCAGGCGGCCGTGATGGCCCCCACCGAGATCCTGGCTGAGCAACACTACATCAACCTCAGAGGGTTGTTAGGGGACCTCGGTGTCAAGACCGCCCTATTGACCGGGAGGAGCAAGGGTAAGGAGCGAGATGAGATCTACCAGACCATCAGGGCTGGGAAGGCACAGCTGGTGGTGGGTACCCATGCCCTCATCCAAGAAGGACTCGCCTTCAAGAGACTGGGTCTGGCCGTGGTGGACGAACAGCATCGCTTTGGGGTAATGCAGCGGGCACGCCTGAGGAGGAAGGGAAAGATGCCCGACCTCTTGGTGATGACCGCTACACCCATCCCCCGTACCCTCGCCATGACCCTCTACGGTGACATGGAGGTCTCGGTCCTCGATGAACTCCCGCCGGGGAGGGGCCCCATCGTTACCACGGTCTATCGAGAGAGAGAACGGGGGGAGGTTTACCGAGCCGTACAAGAGGAGATAGAGAAGGGGAGGCAGGCCTACATCGTCTACCCCCTCGTGGAGGAATCGGAGCGGATGGACCTGCGAGACGCCACACAAGGGGCCCAGCGCCTCCAGGGGGAGATCTTCCCCCACTATACGGTCGGGCTCATCCACGGAAGGATGAAGGGGGAGGAGAAGGAGCGGATCATGCTGGCCTTTCATGAGGGGAAAATCCAGATCTTGGTGGCTACCACGGTGATCGAGGTTGGCATAGATTACCCCAATGCCACGGTGATGGTGGTGGAACATGCCGAGCGGTTCGGCCTCTCACAACTGCACCAGTTACGCGGGAGGATAGGGAGAGGTCCCCATCCCTCACGCTGCCTGTTGGTGGCAAAGGGGAAGGTCAACAGAGAGGCGTGGCGTCGCCTCAAGGTAATGGAGGAGACGACCGATGGCTTTCGGATCGCGGAGGAGGATCTGGCCATCAGGGGGCCGGGGGAATTTCTCGGTGTCAGACAGTGGGGTCTGCCCGACTTCCGGGTGGCCAACCTCATCAGGGACGTCCGCCTCCTCCAGCAGGCCCGCCGGGAAGCCTTTGCCCTCGTCGATCAGGATCCCCTTCTCAGCAAAGAGGAACACCTCCCCCTCAGGGAGGTCCTCAGGGAGCGGTGGCAGGAGAAGCTGGAATTGGCGGCCGTGGGGTAGAGAAGTCTTGACATACCCGCCCTTTTGTTATTAAATGCACAAGGCATAATAGGAAAAAGGAGGTCGGATATGGCTACATCGGTGACGGTACCTATGGTGGGAAAGATCGTGGCAGTCAATGTGAAGGCAGGTGATAAAGTGAAGGAAAACGATCAGGTGGCCACCCTCGAGGCGATGAAGATGGAGATGCCCATTGTGGCCCCTGCTTCGGGGACCGTGAAGGAGGTGAATATCAACCCAGGCGATGAGGTTACATCGGACACGGTCCTCATGGTCATCGAGTAAGGAGGAAAAAATGAGGTATAAGAATATCCTCTATGAGGTGAAGGAGGCAATAGCTACCATAACCATCAACCGCCCCCCTCACAACATCCTCGATATCCCGACGATGCACGAGATGAATCAGGCCCTCGAAGAGGTTCGGGCACACCAGGACGAGATCAGCCTCTTGGTCATCACCAACGCAGGGGACAAGGCCTTTTCCGCCGGTGTGGATGTAGCGGATCACACGCCCGACAAGATGGATGAGATGATCGAGGTCTTTCACCGCATCTTTCGGATCATGGGCGCCTTGGAACTGCCCACGCTGGCCGTGGTGAATGGACATGCCCTGGGAGGGGGCTGTGAGGTTGCCATCTTCTGCGACATGGTCATCGTATCTGACCACTCATTGATCGGCCAGCCCGAGATCAAGGTGGGGGTCTATCCGTCGATGGTGGTAGCCTGGCTGCCCCGGGTCGTCGGCATGAAGAAGGCCTATGAGATCATCCTCACGGGTGACCCGCTCAATGCCAAAGAAGCCGAGCGGATCGGCCTCATCAACCTTGCCGTCCCCAAGGATAGATTTGACGAAGAGGTCACTACATTCATCAAGAAGATCACGAGCAACAGTCCGGTCGTTCTCAAGTGGGCAAAGAAGGCCCTGCTCGCAGGCCTCGGCATTGATTTCGAGCAGGCGCTCCGAAATTCTGAGGTCATCTACAAGCAGGCCCTCATGCGCACCCACGATGCCCACGAAGGGCTCAAGGCCTTTATGGAGAAGAGGAAACCCCTTTGGAAGGGGGAATAGGGAGTGAGAGACCCGCAACGATGAAGCGACGGGATAAGGGCGGGGTCTTTCAAAGGCTGCGCCAGGGTTTGTCCAAGACCCAAAGATTCCTGGTTGGAGGGATCGATGTCCTATTGCGGCCAGGCAGGGAAGTGGACGAGGGGCTCTGGGAAGAATTGGAGGAGATCCTCATCCTGGCCGATGTAGGGGTAGCGGCGACCCAACAGCTCGTCGAAGGACTGAGGCGGGATGCAAAGCGGGAACACATCACGGACGCCCAAAAAATTTTCCCCCTGCTGCAGTACAAGGTCCTGGAGATCCTCAAGCCCTATGAGGTCCCCCTCTCCCTCGATCAGGCCGGCGAGGGTCTCTTTGTGACGCTGATTATCGGGGTCAACGGTACGGGCAAGACTACCACTATTGGAAAGATCGCCCATAGATTCACTGCTCAGGGAAAAGAGGTTATGGTAGCCGCATCCGATACCTTCCGGGCGGCTGCCATTGAGCAGCTGGAGATCTGGAGCCAACGTGCAGGGGCTCACCTGATCAGGCACCGGAATGGGGCAGATCCCTCGGCGGTGGCCTTCGACGCCTTGAAGGCCGCTATGGCGAGAAGATGTCACCTCCTCCTCATCGATACCGCTGGCCGGCTTCACACCAAGGAGAACCTGATGGAGGAGCTCAAAAAGATCAAGAGGGTCATCGGAAGGGAACTCCCACCTGCCCCCCACGAAATCTTGTTGGTCCTAGACGCCACCACCGGGCAGAACGCCATCGCCCAGGCCCGGACATTCCATCAGGCCTTAGGGGTGACCGGCATCGCCCTGACCAAGTTGGATGGCACGGCCAAGGGGGGGATAGTGGTCGCCATCACGCAGGAGCTGGAAATCCCCCTGCGTTTTATCGGGGTGGGGGAGGGGCTCGATGATCTCCAGGAATTCTCTGCCGATGCCTTTGTCGAGGCCCTCTTCAATCAAACCATCGAACAAATTGCTCCAACGGTTCCCGAGGGCTCGTGAATGCATTAAGAGGCGAGTCCCAGTCAGGATACCCGAGGGCTACTCCCAAAACGACCTCTCTGTCATCAGGGATGTTGAGGAAACCGCGTATCTCATCCTCATAGGCAGTGATGAGGCCGATGGGGCAGGTCCCCAGATCCAGGGAGTGGGCGGCCAAGACCAAGTACCCGAGGCACGCCCCGATGCAGATGTAGCGTCGGTGAGAGAAGATCGTGTTCATGCAGATGATGATGGCCACCGGGGCATCGTAGAACCGGCAGCTGCCCTCGTTGATAAAGGCCTCAAAGTCGAGGCCCAAGGTATCGAGGGCGGGTTTCATGGCCTCAAAGGACTTCTCCCCCCGTGTACTGAGCTCCGAGGGCAACGGCCCCTTTGCACCGGGGGAACAGGAGACCTTCTTCTCGTGATAGGACCTCAGCAGGAGGCGGCTCAACCGCTCCTTCTCCTCGCCAGTAACAACGATGAACTCCCATGGCTGGATGTTTATGGCAGAGGGGGCGTGGATGGCCCGTCGCAAGACCTCTTCAATTAACCCCCGTGGGATAGGGTCCTTCTTAAAGGCCCTGATGCTCTTGCGCTCCGCCATGACCCGATCAAACTCCATCTCCTGCCTCCGATTATCTGTTTTTTCAGTAGATAACACGTACCAATGAAATTTTCAATGTTGAACTCTTCCTGATAGTTGTGATAAAGAAATGGACCTATTATTA
>CAYQOD010000123.1:0-6129 GCA_964419065.1 uncultured Thermodesulfobacteriota bacterium
GCCATGCCCTGTTGCTCCTCACCGGGGTATTCATGGGGTACCTGGCGGCAAAACGCACGACCGCCCCTGCACCACTCTGGCCTCTTCTCAACGGCCTCGTCGCGGGGGTGACGGTAGGGGGCTTTTTGGTAGGTCTGGTCATTTTGGGGAGTTTGGTCAACCTACGGTCGATCTTCATCAATGCCTCACCCGTCCTCTACAATATGCTCACCTTCGGTCATGCTGCAGACTTAGGGACTGGCACGCTATTACTCCTCATGGCCGGCGCCCTGTGCGGCATATTTGCCGGTCTGTTGTATCTTGCGCCGGGCGCCGTTCGAAGGGTGCTGACCACATCCCTGACCAGCCTGATCGCGGCCGGCTTGCTCCAGGATTTGATACGTCCCATGATAACCAATCCCATTTTTGCCAAATGGAGGTTTTTGGAGGAGATCAGCGATTGGGTCAGCGCGTGGTTCTTCGCAGCCAACGGGATGAGCATCCACGGTGCCATAACGTTGTGCCTGTTGATCGCCGTAACCATGATAGTGTGGTCTTGGAAGGGGGGGAATATACAAAGGCGCTATAACACCCTCCCTGCCGGAGGACAGCGCGCGGCTCGCTTCACCGGTTATTTTCTTCTCCTCGTTATAGTGCTGGTTCTTCCCCAAATGCTCGGCCTCTTTCTCAGTGAGGTCCTTACCATCGTAGGCCTGTATGTCCTCCTGGGCCTTGGGCTGAATATCGTCGTGGGTTTTGCCGGTCTCCTGGACCTCGGCTACGTCGCCTTCTTTGCCATCGGCGCCTACGTGACGGCCATATTGACGTCACCGGAATTGGGGTTTTTTGCCCTTTCTTTCTGGCAGGCCCTTCCCCTTGCCATCATCCTGGGGATCTTTTCGGGGGTGCTTCTGGGCGTCCCGGTCCTCAAGATGCGGGGGGATTATCTCGCCATTGCAACCTTGGGTTTCGGTGAGATTATCCGCATTCTTGTCCTCTCTGATTTCTTGCGTCCATGGCTCGGCGGGGCACAGGGTGTCGGTTTAATCCCCAAGGCACACATATGGATCCCCATAATAGGTCGCTATGAGTTTGCTGGCCCCCAACAGATCTACTACCTCATTCTTGCTGGTTGCGCCCTGGTTATCTTTATCTCCTGGCGTCTGCGGAATTCCCGGATAGGGCGTGCCTGGAAGGCCATGCGCGAGGATGAGGATGTAGCCCAGGCCATGGGGATCAATCTCGTTGCCACCAAGTTACTGGCCTTCGCCACTGGTGCCGGGTTCTCTGCCATCAGTGGGGCCATCTTTGCGAGCAAACTGAGTTCGGTCTATCCCCACAGCTTCAATGTGATGATCTCCATCAACGTTATCTGCCTGATTATCGTGGGCGGCATGGGGAGTGTCCCTGGTGTGATCGTGGGGGCCGCTGCCCTTGTGGGCCTGCCGGAACTCTTGCGGGAGTTTGCCGAGTACCGGCTCTTGGTTTATGGCGCTGCGCTGGTGGCCATGATGCTCCTCAAGCCAGAAGGCCTCTGGCCAGAGGCCGTACACCGCCGCGAGTTTCACGAAGACGAAGAGGTTCCCTCAGGATGACATGGAATCGACCATGACTTCCGAACCAAACATGGAGGAGGACGTATGGCAATTCTCACGGCACACAAAATGACAAAACGCTTCGGCGGCCTGGTCGCTGTAGGCGAATTGGATCTCGAGGTCAGAGAGCACAGCATTCACAGTATCATCGGACCCAACGGTGCCGGCAAGACCACGTTCTTCAACTGCGTGACCGGCTTCTATAAGCCCGAAAACGGGGCTATTGTCTTCAATGACCACTCTCTCGTCGGCCTGCTTCCTGACCGGATCGTCCAGCTGGGGATCGCCCGCACGTATCAGAATATCCGCCTCTTTCCTAATCTGACCGCCATGGAAAATGTCTTGGTAGGGCTTCACTCCCATCTGAGAGCGGGTTTCTTTGGTATCGTTGTGGCCTTGCCCTCTACCCAGCATGAAGAGAAAGAGGCAGATGAGGAGGCGCGGCGTCTCATGAAGTTTGTCAAGCTGGCCGGCAAAGGTGATCTGCTTGCCAAAAATCTTCCATATGGCGAACAGCGACGCTTGGAGATCGCCCGCGCACTGGCCTCGCGTCCCACCCTGCTACTCCTCGATGAGCCGACGGCCGGTATGAACCCGAGTGAGACCCAGGCGATGATGGACTTTATTCAGCACCTCCGTGATGAATTGGGGATTACCATCCTCATTATCGAACACCAGATGCGCGTCGTCATGGGTATTTCTGAAACAGTTACCGTATTGGACTATGGTGTAAAGATCGCTGAGGGGACTCCCGCCGAAATCCAGAAAAACCCGAAGGTCATCGAGGCCTATCTGGGGAAGGGGAGTGCGGCCGAGGTGATGCGTGCCAGTGCTAAGGCAAGGAGGTAAAGGACTGACTATGGCAGAAAAGAGAGCAAAGAAGCCGACTACGGCAGGCAAGAGAGCAAAGAAGCCGACTCAGGCGATGCTTGAAATTAAGGACCTACATACCTATTACGGTCATATCCATGCCCTCAAAGGGGTTTCGCTCAGCGTGAACAAGGGAGAGATTGTCACCCTGATCGGGGGCAACGGTGCGGGCAAAAGCACTTTGCTCAAAACGACCAGTGGTTTGCTCAGGCCCCGCCAAGGCACTATCCGATTAGACGGTGCAGATCTCACCCGCTATCGCCCCCACGAGATTGTGACGAAGGGCGTGGTTCAAGTCCCTGAGGGACGACGCATCTTCGGCCGGCTAACGGTCACGGAGAACCTGGAGATGGGCGCCTTTGCCTGCAAAGACCAGCAGATGATCAATAAAAACCTGGAGCGGGTCTTTACGCTCTTTCCGAAACTGGAGGAACGGCGCAAACAGGTAGCAGGCACGCTGAGTGGTGGTGAACAGCAGATGCTCGCCATCGGTCGGGGCCTCATGGCCAATCCACAGCTTCTCCTCCTGGACGAGCCTTCCATGGGGTTGGCGCCGGTCTTGGTCGATAGCATCTTTGATACGATCAGACAGCTGCATGCAAGCGGCACGACCATCCTACTCGTGGAGCAGAATGCACGGATGGCGTTGCAGGTTGCTGACCGGGGTTATGTCCTTCAGACAGGCGTAATCGCTCTGAGCGACTCAGCTAAAAATCTGCGTCAGAACGAAATGGTTCGTAGGCTATACCTGGGAGAAACGTAGAAGACAGCGGGGCCCTTATACCAGAGCGTCAGTTAGACGTCTTCTTAATATAAGACCCGCTCCTGAGGGAGTGGGTCTTTACTATGATATCCAATTGATCTTACCATACCTCATTCACAACCCGGGGGCTTGGGCCAGTGGTCGGTAACGGCGGCCTCTATTGAGGGCGGCTGGCATGAGAGCCAGGGTACTTCCGTTAAGTTCATGGCCCTCAGGCTGATGGAACACTGATCGTCGATAACCGTCAGGATCAATTGGCCTTCTTCCAATTTCCAAGAATAGACGCCGATTCCCTTCGTACAGCAGGGATCATTGGCGAACAGGATTCGGTCATCTGCTACAACAAAGGTTCCGATACTCTTCCACCCCGTCATTGCATGGAATATCCGGTACGTCCCTTTGCTGAGTTGAAGTTTCCATATTCCCGTCTCCGGGGCCCAGTCAGGACAGCGTCTGCAATGGACGATTTCCCCGGTCTTTTTCGCTCGTTTCACGTACGTGCCGTCCAGGGTCGATGGCTGGGAGAGGAGCGGGATCGTATAGGGGTACGGTTCCCTTTGAAGCAAGGCGGCCCACAGTTCTTCAGGGGAGGCGGGTTGCGACGTTTCTGGAGTACTCTGCGTCTCCTTGTTCCCGGAAGGAGAACTCAGAGAAGTTATGGACAGAAATGCTATAACCGCAAGGACGAAGATGCCAAGGGTCTTCCACCGTCTTATCAATACCATCGTTTCTTCTCCTCCTTATCGATGCTCAAGATGAAGTCCCCTTTTTAAACATGACTATAGGCGAATTCTCGATGCCTGTCAAATAGTCATGCTTGAATAAGTCCCCCTTTCTCACACGTACAATCTCTATCGCGACGCAATGAGTGTCAGGTTTCGGAATGAGAAGGCAACGTAGTATACTTTGTGTCAGGATACAAGCAATCCTTTCCTTACCCTGGCATAAAAGCGTTGCTCTGAACATTTGACAAACCCCTGCTTCTCTGGTGGAATAGGGCAGGGAGGATACTTCGGAAGTTGAGACAAAATGCGAGGAAAGGGATGGAGTTTGTCCGGCGTGAGCAGCAGGAGGGTGTAGCCCTAGTGAAGCTGGACAGGGCTGTCATCAACGCTATCAACCCCCAGGTCCTGCAGGAATTGAACGAGGTCCTCCAGGGAATAAAGGATGACCCCCGGGTATCTGGTCTGGTGCTCACCAGCGCCAACGAGAAATTCTTCTCCATCGGGTTTGATCTCCCGGAGATCTATCCCTTACCTCCAGAGGAGTTTGCGGCCTTCTTTCGAATGTTCAATCTTCTCTGCATAGATCTCTATACCTTTCCCAAACCTATGATAGCCGCCGTTACAGGACATGCAACAGCAGGAGGGTATATCATAGCCCTCTGCGCCGACTATCGCTTCATGGCCGAAGGACATAAGCTGGTGGGGATGAACGAGAGCAGGCTCGGGGTACCCATCACCTATCTGGCCGACTGCATCCTGCGGCAGTTGGTGGGGGAGCGCCATGCCCGGGAGGTGGTCTATACCGGCCAGCTCTACCCTCCGGATGAGGCTCTCAAGATGGGCATGGTGGATGAAGTTTTTCCCCCGCAGGAGGTGGTGTCGGCGGCGGTGAAGAAGGTTAGGGATTTAGGTGGGATCAGTCTCGATGCCTTTCGGACAGACAAGCGCTTCCGGGTGCGGACTGTTGAGGTCCAGGTTCTCTCGTACCTGGAGGAAGAGGAAAAGCTCTTCTTGGATCAGTGGTATGCCCCTGCGGTCCGCCGGCGGCTGAAGGAAGCCATGAAAAAATTCGCGCCACCAGGGTGAGGAGGATGTCCAAGCCGAAGACGATCTTCATCTGTCAGACGTGCGGCTACCAAACCCCCAAGTGGTTGGGGAGGTGCCCGGATTGCCAGGGATGGGGGACATTAGTGGAGGAACTCGTCAGCGCTGAGGCCCCGCTACAGGAGGCGCGGCAGCGCTGGTCAGCGGCGGAGCCCCCCCGCGCCATCGCCGAGGTGGACGAGGAAGAGGGCACGAGGCTCGATACCCGTCTGGAGGAGTTCAACCGCGTCCTAGGCGGTGGGGTGGTCGTGGGTTCGGTGATCCTGCTTGGGGGGGATCCGGGGATCGGCAAGTCCACCCTGATGTTTCAGTGCCTCCATAAGCTCGCCTCCCAGGGGAAGCGGTGTCTCTACATCTCAGCCGAGGAGTCCTTGCGGCAGACCAAGCTCCGGGCCAAACGTCTGGGCACGGTGACCGACGAGTTGTTCGTGGCCGCCGAGACCTCCCTGGAGCGGATCATCCAGGATGTGGAAGAGTTCAAACCCCAGGCCCTGGTGGTCGACTCCATCCAGTCCATCTACACTTCTCAGTTGGGATCGGCCCCTGGGAGCATCAGCCAGGTACGGGAGACATCGGGGAGACTAACCTACCTGGCCAAGGCCTTGGGAGTGGCGACCTTTCTGGTGGGACACGTGACCAAGGACGGGGCTATCGCCGGCCCCCGGGTCCTGGAGCATATCGTGGATACCGTCCTCTACATGGAGCGCAGCGCCGACAGCCCCTATCGCATCCTGCGGGCCGTGAAGAACCGTTTTGGCTCCACCAACGAGATCGGGGTCTTTGAGATAAAAGAAGGTGGGTTGCACGAGGTGGGAAATCCCTCGGAGATCTTCTTGGCCGAGAGACCGGCCGATACCTCCGGGAGCGTGGTGATGGCGAGCATAGAGGGGACGCGCCCCATCCTCGTGGAGATCCAGGCCCTGGTGGCCCCCACGGCCTTTGCCGTCCCGAAGAGGATGGCCATGGGGGTGGACTACAACCGGCTCGCGCTCCTCGTGGCCGTGATTGAAAAGAAGATGGGGGTGAACCTTTCTCACCACGATATCTTCGTCAACGTGGCCGGCGGGTTGAGGATCGAAGAACCGGCCGTCGA
>CAYQOD010000124.1:0-6060 GCA_964419065.1 uncultured Thermodesulfobacteriota bacterium
CACTTTTTGAGAAATTTTTCATAAAGTTCTCTCTCGGCCTTGGTGTTGCTTCAAAGGACCCTTTGAGATCATAGCGCGAATGGCCTTTTCTCCTTGACATGAAAAGAGGCGATATGATATGTCAATTTTCGACAAACAGTACCGTGAAAATGCCCCACGGTAACATTGAGCCTACAAGCCGTTTCAACCGTAATCTTTTTTCAAGCTTACTTCAGGGGGATAATCTCCTGAGGCCCCTCATACGGTATCCCCTCTGGGGATGGGGCGCAGACCTTCACGAGGGTTGAGAGGGACGTAAGGGTGAAGAGGGAGAGAGAGAAGAGAAATAAAGAGAGGGTAAGCCTTGTATATTCCCTCAAAATGACCATACCCCTCTTGATCCTGCTGGCGGCACTCTCTGTCATCGGGACCCTCATCCCTCAGGGCGCCTCTGAACATGAGTACCTCCGTCTCTACAGCAAAGAGGCCTATTCGGTCCTCAGGGGCCTCGGCCTTCTGGACATGTATCACTCGTGGTGGTTCATTGGTGTGTTGGTCCTTTTGGCGGTCAACCTGACTGCCTGCTCCTTGAAGCGCCTCCCTGCAGTCTGGCGGCAGGTATGGGAGGCCAAGAAAGGCTATGCCAGACTGGGGACCTATCTCACCCACTTGAGTGTGCTCCTCATCTTGTTGGGAGGCCTGATCGGGGCCCGGTGGGGCTTCAAGGGATATGTGGAGATCGAGGAGGGGGGGAGCACGGAGGAGATACTCCTCAGCAATCCCCAGCGGGCGATGATGCCCCTCGGGTTCACGATACACTGCGACGCCTTCCGCATAGACCTCTATCCAGATGGTTCACCGAGAGAGTACGTCAGCACCCTGACCTTTATGGAGGGGGGGGAGATACTTTTGGATCATGTGCCCTTGCGGGTAAACCATCCCATATCCTACCGAGGTCTCACCTTCTATCAGGCCTCGTATGGAATAAGCGATCGCTCCTCAGAGGCCCTCCTGGAGGTGAGAAGGAAAGGGGCCGGTGGAGATCCTGCTACTATGAAGCTCGGCCAAGGAGAGATAAAGCCTATCCCCGGGACTCATGCCCAGATCGGTTTTATGAAATATCAGCCCACGGTTCATGGCCTAGGAGAGGCGATCCTGCTGGTCCTCTTCAACCCTCACACTCCCCCTGAGGGCTTCTGGCTCTTCAAGCGTCTCTCCGAAGTTGAGGGCTGGCAGGTGGGGGATTTTACCTTTATCTTGAGAGATCTGGAAAAAAGATATTACACCGGGATACAGGTCGCCCGTGACCCCGGTGTGCCGATCGTCTGGGTGGGGTGTTCCCTATTGGTGCTCGGGATGATCATTACCTTTACCCTGCGCAGACCGCAGAAGCGACAACACCCTCAGGAGGCATAGGTGCCAGGAGAGGTTAGGTGTATCGTGCTGGCGGGCAACGGGATCAATTGCGAACAGGAGACCGCCCATGCCTGCACGTTGGGGGGGGCGGATCAGGTCGATATCGTCCATATCAATGAGATCCTCTGCGGGGGATGTAGGATGGACGACTATCACCTCCTGTGCCTCCCAGGGGGGTTTCTGGATGGAGATGATCTTGGAGCTGCCAAGGCTTGCGCCAACCGGTTCCTCCACGCCACCATTTCCCCCTCGGGGGAGAGGTTGTGGGATCAACTGATGAGGTTCATCCACAGAGGGAAGTTAATATTGGGGCTCTGCAATGGGTTCCAGCTCTTGGCCAAACTGGGCCTGGTCCCTGCCCTGGAAGGAAGATATGGAGAGCAGAGGGTGACCCTGACCTTCAACGATTCAGGTCGCTACGAGGACCGGTGGGTCCACCTCACAGTCAACCCTCGCTCCCCGTGCATCTTCACCAAAGGGTTGGAGAGGGTTTACCTCCCGGTGAGACATGGAGAGGGGAAATTCCTGCCCGCTAGTAGATCGCTCATGAGTCAGCTCAAAGAGAGGGGGCTGATCTGTTTGCAGTATACCAGTGGAAGATATCAGGGGGCGACCATGACGTATCCCTTGAATCCTAATGGCTCGGTGGAGGGGGTGGCTGGAATATGTGATGAGACAGGGAGGATCTTTGGGCTCATGCCCCACCCCGATGCCTACCTCCATCGTACCCACCATCCCCGATGGACCAGAGAGGAGCTACCGGAGGAAGGGTTGGGGGTCGTCTTCTTTCGAAACGCCGTGGAGTATATTAAAGGGCATCTGATCTGAAGGCAGATCATAAGGTATGTTCATGGGTCGTGACAGATGGAGCTGTCACGGAACATTACTGAGAAGGATCAATTCGCTTGAGAGGGGGTGAGAGCGTGAATAAGGCTGAGCTCGCCCTGGAGGTCACCAGGAGGACAAAGGTGAATCAAAAGGTGGCCAAGGTGGTGGTTGACACCGTATTTGAGGAGATAGACCAGGCCTTACGGAGGGGAGAGAGGGTCGAGATCAGGGGGTTCGGGAGTTTTGTGATCAGGAACTATGATAGTTATCAGGGGAGGAACCCCAAGACAGGAGAAACGGTACATGTCCCCCCCAAAAAACTCCCGTACTTCAAGGTGGGCAAGGAGCTGAGGGAAAAGATAAACTCCAAGGGGTAACCAGCCCCCGGGGAGGAATGGGAAGGGGGATAGCATGGTGGGGGTTATTGCTATCCCTCTTCCCAATGCCAAAGGGCATGAAGGGTCTTTCTCACCGTCTCTATGACTGCCCGAATCCTCGGGTAACCCTTCCCCTCCCGTTCCTTCCAGATACCTCTGTCCACGCTCGTCTCACCCGCCATCGTCTTGACTACCTCCTTGACAGAGAGGGCCAGGCCCTCTAAATTGTACCCCCCCTCCAAGGCAATGACAACCCTCCCATCACACACCTCTTGGGCAATATCCATGATGATGGTGGTGAGGCGAGCGAACCCCTCTTCAGTAACAGTCATCCCCCCGAGGGGATCCCGATAGTGGATATCGAAGCCCGCTGAGACCAGGATCAGTTGCGGCCTGTAGGCCAAGGCGATGGGGCGAAGGATATGGTTGAAGATATTGGCGTAATCGGCGTCACCATGGCCGGATGAGAGGGGGACATTAACGGTGTACCCCCGTCCCTCATCCTCGCCGATCTCGGTATAGTGACCCGTACCTGGGTAGTAGGGGTATTGGTGGGTGGAGAAATAGAGGACATAGGGGTCGGTATAAAAAGCCTTCTGAGTGCCATTGCCGTGGTGGAGGTCCCAATCGACGATGAGGACCCGTTCTAGGCCGTATCGGGAACGGGCGTACTGGGTACCAATGGCCACGTTATTGAAGATACAAAAGCCCATGGCCCGTGCCCGCTCGGCGTGGTGCCCGGGGGGTCTCACTAATGCGAAGGCGTTATCGAGATCCCCCATCACCGCATCGATAGCGGTCAACAATCCCCCGGCGGCCAAGAGGGATGTCTCATAGGTCCTCGGAGATGTCACGGTATCGGGATCGAGTCGATGCAGGGGGCCGCCAGCGGTGGAAGCGATCCTATCCACATATCCCGGGTCATGGACGGCAGTGATCTCTTGACGCGTTGCTTCCCGAGGGGGGATCTCCACAAAGAGCCCGTGTAGCTCATCCAGGGCCTGGGAGATGTGAACCAATCGCTCTGGGTTCTCCACATGATATGCGCCGGTGTCATGCTCCAAGTACCGTTCATCCCTCACGATGCCCGTTTTTGCCATGAAAACTCCTTTTAAAAAGAATACAAGGATTCGAAAT
Source organism: uncultured Thermodesulfobacteriota bacterium (assembly GCA_964419065.1). Taxonomy (GTDB): domain Bacteria; phylum Desulfobacterota; class B13-G15; order B13-G15; family RBG-16-54-18; genus CAYQOD01. The sequence goes on from CAYQOD010000124.1 coordinate 3,738, forward strand.
GAAGGGTCCTAGGATTCCAGGGTCGAGGATTCTAGTGTATCTCACTTGACCCCTCGACCCCTATTCGCTTATACTATGCCCCCATCCACCACGAGTGTCTGCCCGGTGATATAGTCAGACCACGGGGAGGAGAGAAAGAGGACGGCCCAGGCCACCTCCTCAGGTCTGCCCATCCGGCCCAGGGAGGTGGAGCGAACAATGGCTTCCATCTTCTCCCGCGGTAACTGTGTGGCCATCTCCGTCTCGATCAGACCGGGGGCCACGGCGTTCACCTGGATATTAAAGGGACCCAGCTCCCTGGCCAAGGCCTTGGTGAAGGCGATGACCCCTCCCTTGGCGGCGGCGTAGTTGACCTGCCCAGCGGTCCCGATGATCCCGCTGACAGAGGAGATGTTTATGATCTTCCCCTGCCGGTGGGGGATCATCTTGCGCACCGCCGCCCGACAACAGAGATAGACGGTGGTAAGGTTAACCTTCACTATATCCCCCCAATCCCGCTCCCCCATCAACATGAGGAACCCATCCTTGATCATCCCCACGTTGTTCACCAAGATATCTATCTTCCCTCCCTCTTTCTCCACCTGATCCATCATCCGGCTCACCTGGGCAGAATCGGTGACGTCCGCCCGATAGGGGACGACCTCTCCCGGGGTTCCTTGAGCATTCCTGACCACCTCCTGCGCTGCCTCCTCATCCCGGGAGTAGTTCATGAATACACGACAGCCCCGCTCGGCCAAGAGGAGGCAGATAGATCTCCCGATCCCCTTGGACCCACCAGTAACAATAGCCACCTTACCCTGAAAGTCCATGACCCCCATGCCCTGATCTCAGGGGCCGCCTTCGCGGCCGCTTCATCCTGCCTGCTAACTCCCAGAGGGGTCCCCGAAGTCCAAACTTGCGGATCCCCTCCATCAGCTGGGGGGAGATATTGATCTCCAACCCGGGTACGATCCAGCCCTGGCGCTGCATGGCCCCCTCGGTGACGAACTCGATGAGCCGCTCGGGGCCGATCAGCGGGGATATATAGAACGTTGGCTCCAAGAGATCATCACCCCTTTGGACCACCCCCTCCCGTACGGCGATCTCCTGCATGGGGGTATGGGGATAGATCCTGACCCCCACCATGACGATCACCGCCGTCGGGACCAGGCGGTCCATGAGGCCGAAGGTCTCCTGCAGGGTCCCCTGGTCTTCCCCTGGTCCTCCCAAGAGGAGATAGAGGGCGAAGTTCAGGTCCACCCCCCGGCAGAGGTGGGAGGCGCGCTCAATGTCCTCTACCCCAAACCCCTTGCCATAATTCCTCAATATCTGGGGTGAGCCCGAGTCGATCCCCAACTCCACACCCGCACACCCGGCTTCGATCATCAGGCGGGCCATGGTAGCGGTTAAAAACTGAGGGTTGACGAAGGCCGTCCACCGTACCTTCACCCCCTGGATGATCATCTCGCGGCAGAGCGCTTCCGTGTAGTCAGGGGGATAGTTGAAGATATCATCGACAAAATAGATATAGTCCACCCCGTAATCCGACTGAAGATCCTGCAGCTCCCTCACCACGAGCCGCACATCCCTCACCCTCACCCTGCTGCCCTCCAGCAGGGGGTACGTACAGTAGATACACTGAAATGGACACCCTCGCCGGGTCTGGAGGTTGGCCATTCCCCCCTCTTTCAAATATCTCCGGTTGTCTAAGACACTCCTGTCCGGGAGGCCGAACGACTCCAGGGGCAGGGGGGGAAGAAACTCATCCCTGCCCCTGATCAGCACCCCGGGTATTTCCTCTGGTGAATCGCCCCGATGCAACTGCTGCACTAACCTCACAATGCTCCTCTCTCCCTCCCCCACGACTCCGAAGTCCACATCCAGACGTCTCATCAGGGGAAGGAAGGTCAAGGAAAAGCCAGAGCCCCCGATGACGAGCGGGGCAGAGGTGTGGCGCCGCAGGATCCTCACCTCCTCCTCCAGCTCTGACAGGTAGGAGAGAGATGAGGGATAGGTGAGGTTGTCCAGGTTTCTCAGGGAGATGCCGATCAGATCGGGGGCGAAATCATTCAGGATCTGAACCAAATCGCCGTGGAGGTCCGAAGAAAAGCAGAGATCCACGGCACGGACATCATGCCCTTCTTCCTTGAGGGCTCCGGCAATATAGGCGAGACCCAATGGGGCGACGGGATACGGCATCCTCTCCCTGTTGGCCGAGATCAACAGGATCCTCATAACATAACAGAAGATCACAAAAGACGGGATTAGTCAAGAAAGTCGCCTTCAGCAGTTGCTGTAATCATGAGGAGGGTTAGCAGGCAACAGATGTATTTATGTATCCCCG
>CAYQOD010000125.1:0-6029 GCA_964419065.1 uncultured Thermodesulfobacteriota bacterium
CTAACCCCTCAGAATCATTGGTAGCGGGGGGTAGATTTGAACTACCGACCTTTGGGTTATGAGCCCGACGAGCTACCTGACTGCTCCACCCCGCGATATTGCAACATAGTCTAGTTCCTCCCCCCGTCTTTGTCAACCCCTTTTGCAAGGGGCTTGGGCGAATAGAGGTGTGACGCGCCCCTTTCTCCATTTTTGTTGATGAAACCTCTCTATTGTGTTATTAATTTAAGTGTATTGATTAAAAGATTGGTGAGGGAACGATGGGTCAGATACACAAAAACCTGATCTTCTGGTTGGTTCTCGGTCTAATGGCGATCCTCATCTTCAATGTCCTTTCATCCAAACGACAGGAGAAGGAGATCATCTTCAGCGAGTTTGTCGCCGCAGTAAACTCGGGTGAAGTGGCCAGTGTCACCATACAGGGTAACGAGATAACGGGCACATTTCTTAATGGGACTGCCTTTAAGACCATTACCCCTGATGATCCTGATCTGGTCAGGATGCTCCGTGAGCGGGGGATCAAGATAGCGGCAAAACGTGATAAGGAGTCATCCATGTGGTACTCCCTCTTGATCACCGGGCTTCCCATGTTGTTGTTGATCGGACTCTGGATCTTCTTTATCAGGCAGATGCAGATAGGGGGCGGCAAGGCCATGTCTTTTGGGAAGAGTAGGGCACGAATCTTCCTCAAGGACCAGGGCAAAAAGGTTACCTTCAAAGATGTGGCTGGTATAGAGGAGTCAAAGGAGGAAGTAACGGAAATTATAGAGTTTTTGAAAGATCCTCAGAAATTCACCAAGTTGGGCGGGAGGATCCCGAAAGGGATCTTATTGGTCGGTCCACCGGGCACCGGGAAGACCCTCCTCGCTCGGGCCATTGCCGGTGAGGCAGATGTCCCCTTCTTCAGCATCAGTGGTTCTGACTTTGTGGAGATGTTCGTGGGGGTAGGGGCCTCTCGGGTGAGAGACCTCTTCATGCAGGCCAAGAGGAGCACCCCCTGTATCGTATTCATCGATGAGATAGATGCGGTGGGCAGGTATCGTGGCGCCGGCCTCGGTGGAGGTCATGACGAGCGGGAACAGACCCTGAACCAGCTCCTGGTGGAGATGGACGGCTTTGAGGTCAACGAGGGGATCATCCTGATCGCCGCCACCAATCGACCTGATATCTTGGACCCTGCCCTCCTTCGTCCCGGTCGTTTTGACAGACAGGTGGTCGTCCCCATCCCCGATATCAAGGGGAGGGGAGAGATACTGAGGGTACATACCAGGAACAGCCCCCTCGCCGATGATGTGGATCTCACCGTGTTGGCCAGGGGTACCCCAGGGTTTACCGGGGCCGATTTGGAGAATCTCGTGAACGAGGCGGCGTTGTTGGCCGCCCGGCATAACAAAAAGTTCATCGAGATGCAGGAGCTGGAGCAGGCCAAGGACAAGGTGCTGATGGGGACGGAGCGTCGCAGCATGATCATTAGTGAGGAGGAGAAGAAGGACACCGCCTACCATGAGGCCGGGCACGCCATGGTGGCCAAGCTGATACCCGGATCCGATCCGATCCATAAGGTGACCATTATCCCCCGAGGTCGCGCCCTGGGGGTTACGCAGCAGTTGCCCATTGATGAACGACATATCTACTCCCGCGAGTATCTCGTTACGAACATAACTACCCTGATGGGGGGCAGGGCTGCGGAGGAACTCGTGCTTCAGCACTTCACCACCGGGGCGGGGAATGATATCGAGAAGGCCACGGAGCTGGCCAGGAAGATGGTTTGTGAATGGGGGATGAGTGATGTCCTGGGCCCCCTCGCCTTCGGTCAAAGGGAGGAACAGATCTTCCTCGGGAGAGAGATCGCCCAACACCGGGACTACAGCGAGACGACCGCCCAGGAGATCGATCGGGAGGTAAAGAAGATCGTGATGGAGTGTTATGAGAGGGCCAAGGATGCCCTCAAGAAAAACATCGGTGTTTTACATAAAATGGCCCAGACACTATTGGAAAAGGAATCCCTTACCGGCGATGAGATCGATAGGATCATTCGTGGAAGGGCGGTGGCATGAACCCTGCTGGTAACGGGGTCAGAAGGACGTTCTCGCTACACTGCCGGGGGGGAGTGTTGCGTTTGGGAGAGAGGACCGTGGTGATGGGTATTGTGAACGTCACCCCGGATTCCTTTTCCGATGGGGGGCTCTTCCTTGAACCGGCACGGGCCATCGAGCACGGCCTCAGGATGGCCGAGGAGGGGGCGGACATCATCGACGTGGGCGGGGAGTCCTCCCGGCCGGGCTCTGACCCGCTCCCCCTGGAGGAGGAATTGAGGAGGATCATCCCCACCATTGAGGGCCTGGCCTCCCATCTGACGATCCCCATCTCTGTCGATACCTACAAATCAGGTGTGGCTGAGAGGGCCGTCGAGGCTGGGGCCCAGATAATCAACGACATAAGCGGCCTGCACCTCGATCCTCAGATGGTCTCTGTAGCCGCCAGATACGATACCCCCCTGATCATAATGCATATCAGGGGGACCCCCAAGACGATGCAGCAGAACCCCCGCTATGATGACCTTATGGGGGAGATCATCGCCTATCTGCGTGAGGGGATAGCACGGGCCGAAGAGGCAGGGGTGGACCCGCAAAAGGTAATCGTTGATCCTGGTATCGGCTTCGGGAAGAGGATAGAGGACAACCTCGTGATCCTCAACCGCCTTGATGACCTCACGGTCCTCGGAAGGCCGATCCTGGTCGGGACCTCCCGTAAGTCCTTTATCGGTGCTGTATTGAATCTCGAGGTGCATGAGAGGGGGATAGGTACCCTGGCCGCGGTGGCTGTCTCGGTCCTGAAAGGCGCCCATATTGTGAGGGTCCATGAGGTGGCCTCGGTCAGGCAGGTGGTCGACATGGTGGATGCCGTTATCAGCGAGGGAGGGGCAGGGTGATATGGATATAGGGGAGGTCTTTGCCCATTTCGCCTGGCAGGATGCCGTGGATATCCTCATCGTTGCCGCAGTGGTCTACTGGATCATCCTGCTGATCCGCGGGACCAGATCCCTCCAGATGCTCATCGGCTTGATCCTGCTCATCCTCGCTTTTCTAATCTCCCAAAAGGGGAGGCTGCTGACGCTGCACTGGATCTTGAACAACTTCCTGAGCTCTATCATTCTGATCATCGTGGTGATATTCCAGCATGACATCCGGCGCGCCCTCTCGACGGTGGGTACAAATCCATTTTTTTCCGGGACATATTCCCCCTATGGTGGCCCCATCATAGACGAGATCATCGATGCTACCCTCAGCATGTCCAGGAGGCAGACAGGGGCATTAATCGTCTTGGAACAGGAGGCTGAGGTGGACAAACACGTGGAGGTGGGGGTTTCTCTCAATGCCACGGTATCAAAGGAGCTGATTGCCACGATATTTACCCCACCCTCTCCCCTCCACGATGGGGCCATCCTGATCCAGGGGGGAAAATTGACGGCCGCACGCTGTTTTCTCCCCCTGACCGCCAACCCCCGTGTTCTCAAGACCCTGGGATCACGCCACCGAGCGGCCTTGGGACTTTCTGAGGAGACCGACGCCGTGGTCATTGTGGTCTCCGAGGAAAAGGGGGTCATCTCACTGGCCATTAATGGAAAGCTGACGAGGAACCTCGATGCCAGTGGGCTCAGACGGGTCTTATACAATCTCTTTGTCAGTAAAAAGAAAAAACACCGGTTCTCATTACGACAGGGCTAAGGATGTGAACATTTTTTTTACCAAAAATCCCGTCTTAAAGATCATTTCCCTCATCCTTGCCGTTATCCTCTGGCTCTTCGTCAAGAGCGAGAGGACCGGGGAGATAGGGTTGGTGATACCTGTGGAGTTGTCTGGCCTTTCCTCACGCCTCATCGTCACGAATGTAACCGATGAGACCGTCAACGTACGCATCAACGGTCCCCTCTCGCAATTGGAGCGGCTTGTCACGAAAGAGATCAGGGCACGGGTTGATCTTTCCCGCTCCCAGCCCGGACCGAATTCTTTTGAGATCCGCCCTGAAAACGTGAATGTCCCCCAGGGGCTCAAGCTCAGTCAGATAAGTCCCTCCTCGGTCGGGGTTGAGCTTGACCGGGTAGCGGACAAGATAGTTCATGTCAAGGCCGTGGTAAAAGGGAAGCCTGCAGAGGGGCATCGAGTCGTCACTATCTCCGTTGATCCTCCCTATGTCAACCTGCAGGGGGCACGCGGCCAGTTGATCACGCTCAAGGAGGTATTCGCCGAGGAAGTTGACATCTCGGGTCTCAAAGAGACCGTCAAGGTGGAGGTACCCCTGAGGATCACCGATCTACGGCTCAAAAAGGGAGTGGAGAAGCGGGTCAGGGTTATTGTTGAGATCAAAGGGGAGAAAAAGAAAAAATAGGAAACCCCTTGGGGCGGACGAGTGCAGGGCGTGATCGTCTCCCCGTCCTCAATACACTTTGCCATAGTGAAATGAGGGAGCTGCTGTCAATACCGTTCAAAGCGCATTGAGAGAGGAGGGACCGTCTCTTGAGGTTAGGGGTGAACATTGACCATGTAGCCACCGTGCGGGAGGCACGGAAGATCACCTATCCAGATCCGGTGACCGCAGCCGCCCTGGCTGAACTGGCCGGAGCGGAGTGTATCGTGGTTCACCTGAGGGAGGACAGAAGGCATATCAAGGACAGGGATCTCAGGATCCTGAGGGAGACCGTCGAGACGAGCCTCAACATGGAGATGGCAGCCACCGCGGAGATGGTGGAGATCGCTACCCAGGTTAGGCCCGATGTGTCGACCCTGGTCCCCGAGAAACGAGAGGAGCTGACCACCGAAGGCGGGCTTGATGTCCTGAGGAACCGCAAGAGGGTAGAGGAGGTGGCGAAGATCCTCAAGGGCGCGGGAATCAAGGTGAGCCTCTTCATCGATCCTGTACCTGAGCAGATACGGGCCGCTCATGAGGTGGGAAGCGAGGCCATCGAGATTCATACCGGCAGCTATTGTGAGGCCAAGACCCCGCAGGGGATGAATGAGGAGTTGAATAAGGTCATGAGAGCAGCCAAGGAGGCCCACGGCCTCGGCATGGAGGTGAAGGCCGGGCATGGCCTCAACTACTTCAATGTGCAGAGGATAGCCGATATCCCGGAAATAGAGGAGTTGAGCATCGGTCACAGCATCGTGGCCCGGGCGGTATTGGTAGGGATGGAGCGGGCGGTGCGGGAGATGATCGCCCTCATCCAGCGGCCACCTCTTGCACGATCTCAAAGATAAACTCACAGGCGAAGCCCAGGTTTTCTATGGAGAGCCGTTCATTATGACCGTGGACGAGTTGCATATCCTCCTGTCTCAGTCGAAAGGGTGAAAAGTCATAGCAGGGCACCCCTATTCCCCGGAAGAAGCGGCTGTCGGTGGCGCCTGTAGCGAGAAAGGGGGTGACTATGCACCCAGGATCCCTCCTCCAGGCCACACGATACAGAGCTTGATAGAACTCGTTGTCGGTGGGCGAGGAGGAGGTGGATTGGCTCTTGAAGTCCGGCAGAGGGGATAGCTCTATCTCTTCATCACTGATGACCTCCCTGAGTTGAGTGAAGAAGTCATCAACGGAGACCTGGGGAAGGATGCGGCAGTCAAAGACCGCTTCGGCCTCCGAAGGGATGACATTTACCTTGGTTCCCGCCTTCAAGACAGTGGGGGTAAGGGTATTTCGCACCATGGCATTATAATACGGGTTGGCGGTAAAGGTCTCAGCAAAAGAGGGATCACGGAGTGCCTCTTCTATATCTTCATAGCCCCTTACCGCTTCAGAGTGGTTGGCTGTGGCGAGGTTAGCGAAATATTCCTTTACCAGTGGGATGACTATAAAGGGAGTTTCCCACTCCAGTATCCGGCTGAGGGCCTTGATCAGCTTGGCATTGGCAGTATCACGGTGGGGCATCGAGCCGTGACCCGTGCTTCCTCGTGCCCTCACGGTGAACTGGGAAACTACCTTCTGGGCTGTTGATATCTCATAGTGAGCCACCTCTGCGCCTTCCTGCATGATGATGT
>CAYQOD010000126.1:0-6021 GCA_964419065.1 uncultured Thermodesulfobacteriota bacterium
CCCTCACGGTGACCGCGGAAGAAGTGGATGTGGGCCTGTCTATTTTCGATGAGGTGGTGAGGGATGTAGCAGGGTAACCTATAGGGAGAGGTTTGAGGTCACGAGGGTAAAGGGGGAAGACCAGAGACCAAGGGGAGACAGACGTTTTCTTAAAAGTCCCATCAACCTCTTTCTGGTGCGACACAGCGAATGGTTAAAAGAGGGGTTTGCCCCCCTTCCTTGTATTTCCAAACACCTCTCCTTTCTCCTCAGACCCAGAAAGGGGTATCATCTACCCTCCTCTCCCGAAATCTGAGTGATTAGGGGTTGAAAAAATAGTGCAAATAATTTATAATATTCTATTTATAATGCAGAATAAGATGGGGGAAAGGTCGAGAGCGGAGAGATACCGGAATAGAAAGGGGGGATAGAATGACCGAGAGGGATGATCTCGAGAAGATGCTCAAAAAGCTCAAGAAGGATTTTCAGAGGAACATTCAGCCTGAGTTAAAGAAGCACTCTTACTTTGTCAGTAAGGGGGAAAGGGCCAGGCTGAAGAGGGCCAAGGCCATCCGCAGGATGCGCAGGAGAGAGCGTCAATTTTCCCGTGCCGCCTGATCCCCTTTCTTCTCCGCTGTGCGCTCTTCTTTGCACTGAAGACCTATCCGCCATCCCTCCTCTAAGGCCTTGAGATTGCCGGTACGGAACTTCTCAGGGGTGAGTTCCTTGATGACCTCGAGAAAGGGTTCAAGGGAGATGGACGGACCGAGATGGACCAAGACATATCCCAAGAGGATCAAGTTACTCCCCCTGGGATTACCTATCTCGTGAGCTATTTCGCTGGCATCGATACAGTATGCCCCTTTCTGAGGCGTATTTTTGATGACCGTCCCCCCCTCTTTGAGGTAGGGGAAGTTCCTGTTGGCTTCCTCTTCAGAGGTTCCCAGGAGGAGATCGGCCTCCCCATATCGGATCATGGGGTTCTGGTAATTTCCGACCTTAAGCTGCGATATCACTGATCCCCCCCTCATGGCCATGCCATGAGTCTCCGTCGAGATCACAGGGTGGCCGCTCCGATAGAGGCCCTCTGCTAAGACACGGGTCATAAAGATGATCCCCTCTCCTCCGAGGCCAGCGATGACTATCTTGTGATCCATCCTTACCTTCTCTTTATCGCCTCATGCGGGCATACATACAGGCAGACGCCGCAGTTGGTACAGAGGGCACTGGCGATGACCGGTTCTCCCTGCGGGCCCTTCTCGATGGCCGGGCACTCGAACCGCTCTGAACAAATACCACAGAGATCACACTCCTCTCCGATAACGATCTCACCCTCCATCCTTCGCTCGTCTCTCTTTGCATAGATCAGGCAGGGGTGCCTGGCGATGATCACTGCCACCCCCTTTTCCTCAACGCGGGCATAGCGGTCCGCCTCCTTCAGGGTTTGTATCAGGAGGGGGACGTCGTAGGGGTCCACGATCCGGATAAAATCGACCCCGCACCCTTTTACCACCTCTTCAATGGTTATACGCTTGCCCGGACCATCCCCTGCTGGTGTGGGTTGTCCACCGGTCATGGCTACTATTCCATTATCCAGGATGAGGAGGACGAAAAAGGCCCCTTGGTGGACGGCGTTGATCAGGGCTGGGACCCCTGCGTGGAAGAAGGTGGAGTCTCCTATGGTGGCGACGATGGGTGGGATGCGCTCTCCACCCTGTTTGAAAGAGTGGTAGAGACCGGCGGCCTGACTGACGCTCGCACCCATGCACAGACAGGTATCCACGGCCTTGAGGTTCAATCCCAAGGTATAGCAGCCGATATCGCCGGGATAGATCCCCTTGGGTAAGGCCTTTTTGAGGGCCCAGAAGGCCGCCCGGTGGGGGCAGCCGGGACAGAGGCTCGGCCTCCTCCCCTCCTGGGGAGGGGTCTTCACCTCCACCCCCCCCTCACCCAGAAGGGTGGTGAAGATGTTGGCGATGATGTCTGGTGTCAACTCCCCCTCAGAGGGGATGGTGAAATCCAACCTCCCTCTGACCTTTTCTCGGCGCCCTATCTGAAGCTCTATCACGGGATAGGGTTCTTCCAAGATCAAGGTCTGAGGATGGATTTGTACGAGCTCATCTATCTCTCGGTTCAGAGGATATGGGAGATCAACCTTGTACAATGCTACCCGTTCCTCCAGTCCCATGGCCGTGATGACATCGGAGGCGTAGGCATAGGGGACCCCTGAGGCGATCACCGCCAATTCTCCCCCCGCCGGTGAGGAGATGACGTCCAGGTGGTTTCGTGAGGCGATTTCTCTGATCTTCCTGTTGAGATCCTTGTGCAGAAGATACCGGAACCGTGGGGTCGCTGCCCAACGTTGGGGGTCCTTTTTGAAGGAAGGGGGCTCGTCTCTCTCTTCTCTCTCGCCTATGGTAACCCCCTGGCGGGAGTGACAGACCCAGGAGGTCGGTCTCACCATCACCGGTATCTCGTATTCCTCAGAGAGCTCGAAGGCCCTCTTGACCATCTCCTTGGCCTCGCGAGGTGAAGAAGGGTCAAAGACGGGTATCTTGGCGAAGGTCGCCAGGTACCGACTGTCCTGCTCTGTCTGGGAGCTGTACGGTCCTGGGTCGTCGGCAGCAATGAGCACAAAACCGCCCTTTACACCCGTATAGGCGGAGCTCATCAAGGGGTCCAAGGCCACGTTGAGGCCCATCTGTTTCATCATGACGGCTGACCTCCTGCCGAGGTAGCTATTGCTCAGGGCCACCTCAAAGGCCACCTTTTCGTTCGCCGACCATTCAGCATAGAGATTGACCCCATGCTCCTCCTTTATCGAAATCACCGTCTCCATGATCTCAGAAGCAGGGGTTCCAGGGTAGGAGGTTGCCATGGTGGCCCCGCTCTCTATGATCCCCCACGCCATGGCTTCATTGCCCATGAGGACCTTCCCTGCGAGCCTTTTCCCGTTCATCTCCTCAACTCTGCAAAGGTGGTAAAAAAATAAAGACCATAAGCTTTGTGAAGTAGCCCATGGTCTCCTTATTTTTTCTCCTTCCTGATTGTTCAGTTACTCCCTTTTTACTGAGGAGGGTGGACCTGCCCACCCTTTCCTCCTTTTGCGCTCAATTCATATCACAAGGGACACGGGGAAGTCAATCCCTTTTCCCCCATGACGGAGCACATGCTTCCTGGTAGATTGATCACATAAAAGTCCTTCGGCCCTAAGGGTCTTCGAAAATCTTCCTCCAGGGGGTAAAGCCCCCTGAAACCTCCAATAGAAGAATATCCAATTGGGAGCTGGGTGCCTTTATCCCCCAGAGAGGCATGTCGAGGATCTGTTCGAGGAGTTTGAAGAGGCGAGATCTCCTCAAGATAAAGACCCGGGGATTGGAACGAGGGATCTTTATGGGCGAAGGTGACGGGAAACCGCTCATGGCGGTTTATTTCCTCTTGATTCTCAGAGGCTTATTTGCTAAGTTACAATATATACTTAAGAGTGAGGGAAGATTATGTTCAACGCCATAATGAGCCTCTTTTCCACCGATCTGGCCATTGACCTCGGGACGGCCAACACCCTGGTTTATGTCAAGGGAAAAGGGATCGTGTCCAATGAGCCCTCGGTCGTCGCTGTATATCGTGATCCCAGGGGAAACCAGAAGATTCTCGCCATCGGAGAAGAGGCCAAGGACATGTTGGGAAAGACCCCTGGAAATATCATCCCCATACGCCCGATGAAGGATGGGGTCATCGCCGATTTCGAGATAACGGAGCAGATGCTCCGTTATTTTATCCTCAAGGCCCATAATCGCCGATCCTTCGTCCGGCCACGCGTCGTCGTCTGCGTCCCTTCAGGCATCACCCCGGTGGAGCGCAGGGCGGTGAAGGAGTCAGCGGAGTCTGCCGGGGCCAGGGAGGTCTACCTGATCGATGAGCCGATGGCTGCGGCCATCGGGGCGGGGCTTCCCATTAGTGAGGCCTCAGGTAATATGATCTTGGATGTCGGAGGCGGAACGACAGAGGTGGCAGTAATTTCCTTGGGGGGGATAGTCACCAGTAATTCCATACGAGTGGGTGGGGATAAGATGGATGAGGCCATCGTCCAATATGTGAAGCGAAAGTATAATCTCTTTATCGGAGAGAGGACTGCCGAACAGGTGAAGATCAATTTGGGGAACGCCTTCCCCTCCGACGATGACGGGACTAAGATGGAGGTTAAGGGGAGAGATTTGGTTTCCGGTATCCCGAAGACCTTGGAGCTTACGGCGGTGGAGGTGAGGGAGGCCTTGACCGAACCCCTGAACAATATCGTCGAGGTGGTCAGGATCACCTTGGAGAGGACTCCACCGGAGCTGGCCTCTGATATCGTCGATAAGGGGATCGTTATGACCGGGGGCGGGGCCTTATTGAAGAATATAGATGTCTTGCTGCGCAACACAGTAAACCTTCCCATAACCATCATAGACGATCCCCTTTCCACGGTGGTTATGGGACCGGGCAAGCTCTTGGACGACATAGATCTCCTGAGGGAGGTGGCTCTCAGTTATTAAGATGGTGGACCTCAAGAGACGCCGTGGCACGCTCGTCATCATCCTCCTCATCGTATGTGCCGTCTCCCTCATCTCCCTTCAGATCAGCGGGCGTTATGGAGGGGATTTCTTCCATAGTGCTGTCTTGCGATGTATCTCCCCTGGGCAACGGGCCCTGGATTGTATCATCGACTCCCTGAGTGACCTCGTTAAGAGTTATATCCTCTTGGTAGACCTTAAGAAGGAGAACCGTCGTCTGCAGGAAGAATTGCGACGCCTGCAGACGGAGAACGACGAGCTGCGGGAGTCCGCCGAAGCCGTCGAACGTTTGCGTCACCTCCTCTTCTTTAAAAGCCAGATACCTGAGACCATGACTGTGATTACCGCCGAGGTCATCGCCTACTCTCCCTCGGCGTGGTTCAGGACGATCGTGATAAACAAGGGACGGCGTGACGGCGTGCAAAAGGGGATGCCGGTGGTGACCTGGGAGGGGGTGGTCGGAAAGGTGATCAGGACCTCCACGGGCTCCTCCGTCGTTTTGCTCATTATCGACCGAAACTCCTCAGTGGATGTCCTGGTGCAACGAACGAGAGCCAGAGGGATCTTGGAAGGTGAGGGCACCGCGCGGTGTCAACTGCGGTATGTCCCCAAAACAGATGATATAGTGGTTGGCGACCGTATCATCACCTCTGGTCTCGGGGGGATCTTCCCAAAGGGGCTGGTTATGGGGAAGGTGGTGAAGGTGGAGAAGAAGGAGTATGGCCTCTTTCAGGAGGTCGTGATCGAACCGAGCGCCGATTTCTCACGCCTGGAAGAGTTGATGGTGATCTTAAAACCAGCGGAAGAAGGGAAGGGGTAAAGGCATTGTATAAGGTTCTGCTCCCCCTCGTTATCGGGATGGGGTGGTTAATTTTGGTGACCGCCCTCTTAGGTTTTCTCCCCACCCGGGTTCCCGCTCCTGACGTGGCCCTTATCGTCGTGATCATCTTCGGGTTCAGGTACCCCCTTCCCCTTGGAGGCGGCCTCTCGTTCCTCCTCGGTCTCCTACAAGATGTATTAGCGGGAGGGATTATCGGCCTCAATGCCCTCTCCAAGACGGTGGTCTTTTCCCTCACCAGATCCATAGCGAGGCGATTCTACTTCCCCAACGTGGTATCCAAGACAGCGATGGTAGCGTTGGGAGGGATCGTTGATAATCTCCTGGTGATTACCATCTTGCTCTTCGAAGGGAATATCCATATTCCCATTCCCATCTTCCTGCGCTACCTTCTGGTACAGATCTTGTGCACCGGCCTGCTCGCCCCTGTCGTCTTTATCGTAACCCCGAAGATATCCCCCCTCAGGGAGAAGGGAGGGGATGATGTTTTCCATTATGGACATAGGAAGGCAAGGGCAGGAAGAATTTAGGCCGAGGCAGAAGTATTTCGTCTTCGCCGCTATCCTTGTATTCCTCATCATCTTTATCAGGCTTTGGTATATTCAGATAGTCAAGTGGCAGGAACTTCGGTTCCTCTCCGAGAACAATAGG
>CAYQOD010000127.1:0-6019 GCA_964419065.1 uncultured Thermodesulfobacteriota bacterium
TGTGGTGCAAAAAAGTAACTACGAACAGCCTCGAAGGGAGAGGGAGTTCATAAGCTTAACGTAGCTGAAGAGAGGCGAAACCCATGAACATAGATCGATTCACCCAAAAGGCCCAGGAGGCCCTCCAGGGTGTACAGGTTATAGCGAGCAGGTACCGGCATCAGAACATTGAGCCTGAACACCTGCTCGTCGCCCTGCTGGAGCAGTCCGATGGGCTCATCCCCCGCCTCCTGGAGGGGATGAATGTCTCTCTCAAGGACGTGAAGGGGAAGGTAGAGGCGCACCTCAGGACCATCCCGCAGGTCTCGGGTGCTGGGGGACAGCAGCTCTATACGACCCAGCGCTTCAACCGAATCCTGGCCGGGGCCGAAGAGGAGGCCCAGCGATTTCGGGATGATTACGTCAGCGTGGAGCACCTGCTGCTGGCGATGCTGGCGGATGACGGGGCCTGCGGCCGCATTCTGAAGGAGGCCGGGGTCACGAGTGATACCGTGATGAAGGTCTTGCAGGCCGTCCGGGGGAATCAGCGGGTGACCAGCCCCACCCCCGAAGATACCTACCAGCCCCTGGAGCGCTACGGGCGGGACCTCACCCAGCTGGCCCGCCAGGGGAAGTTGGACCCGGTCATCGGCCGGGATGAGGAGATCAGACGGGTGATACAGATTCTGTCCCGACGGACCAAGAACAACCCTGTCCTTATCGGTGATCCGGGGGTGGGCAAGACCGCCATCGCGGAGGGGCTCGCCCAGCGGATCGTGCGGGGGGATGTCCCCGAGGGGCTGAAAGAGAAACGGATCGTGACCCTGGACATGGGGGCCCTCATCGCCGGGGCCAAGTATCGGGGTGAGTTTGAGGAACGCCTCAAGGCGGTCTTGAAGGAGGTCCAGGAGTCTGAGGGACAGATCATCCTCTTCATCGATGAACTGCATACCGTGGTCGGTGCCGGGGCGGCTGAGGGGGCCGTGGACGCCAGCAACCTCCTCAAACCCATGCTCGCCAGGGGTGAGCTGCACTGCATCGGGGCCACCACCCTCAATGAGTATCGCAAGCATGTGGAGAAGGATGCCGCCCTAGAGCGGAGGTTCCAGCCGGTGTTGGTGGTGGAGCCGACGGTGGAGGAGACCATCTCCATCCTGCGGGGACTCAAGGAGCGGTATGAGGTCCACCACGGGGTCAGAATCAAGGACTCGACCCTGGTGGCGGCAGCGGTCCTCAGCCACCGCTACATCTCTGATCGGTTCTTGCCCGACAAGGCCATCGACCTGGTGGATGAGGCAGCGGCCAAGATCCGCACGGAGATCGACAGTATGCCCACCGAACTGGATGAGGTCACCCGTCGTCAGATGCAGTTGGAGATAGAACGGGAGGCCCTTAAAAAGGAGAAGGACGCCGCCTCGAAGGAACGGCTCAAACGATTGGAGAAGGAGCTGGCCGACCTCAAGGCCCAGGCCGATGCCCTGAAGGTCCAGTGGGAGGCGGAGAAGGGCGTCATCGCTACGCTGAGGGTCCTCAAGCGGGAGATCGAGGAGGTGAAGATCCAGATCGAACAGGCGGAACGGGCCTACGACCTGAACCGGGCCGCGGAGCTCAAGTACGGAAAGCTCACCGAGCTGGAGCAGAGGCTGCGGACAGAAGAAGAACGGCTCCACGAGAAGCAGGGCGGAACCATGCTCCTGAAGGAGGAGGTGGATGAGGAGGATATCGCCCATGTCGTGAGCCGCTGGACAGGTATACCCGTGAACAAGCTCCTGGAGGGCGAAAAGGAGAAGCTGCTGCGCCTCGAGGAGGAGCTCCACCGCAGGGTAGTGGGACAGGATGAGGCGGTTCAGGCGGTGGCCGACGCCGTCATGCGTGCCCGGGCCGGGATCAAGGATCCCAACCGTCCCATCGGCAGCTTCATCTTCCTGGGACCTACCGGTGTGGGTAAGACCGAGCTCGCCCGCGCCCTGGCTGAGGCGCTCTTCGACGATGAGAACAACATGATCCGCATCGACATGTCCGAATATATGGAGAAGCATACCGTGGCGAGGCTTATCGGCGCCCCCCCGGGGTATGTAGGCTATGAAGAGGGGGGTCAGCTCACCGAGGCGGTGCGCCGCAAACCCTATTCGGTGATCCTCTTCGATGAGACCGAGAAGGCTCACCACGATGTCTTCAACGTCCTGTTGCAGATCATGGACGACGGGAGGCTCACCGACTCCCACGGCAGGACGGTGGACTTCAAGAACACGGTGATCATCATGACCTCCAACATCGGGAGCGACTACATCCTCGAGTTCCGGGGGACCGATGAAGAGAGCTACCAATGGATGAAGGAGAAGGTCCTGGCGGCCATGCGCCAGCACTTCCGCCCCGAGTTTCTCAACCGGGTAGATGAGACCGTGGTCTTTCGCTCCCTTACCAAGGAGCAGCTACGGGCCATCGTCCAGATCCAGGCCGGTCACCTCCTGGCCCGTCTCAACGAGCAGAGGGTCACTCTGGAGCTGACCGATGAGGTCAAGGGATACCTGGCTGAGGCGGGGTATGATCCGGTCTACGGGGCGCGTCCCCTCAAGCGGGTCATCCAGCGGGAGCTGGAGACCCCCCTTGCCAAACAGATGGTGGAGGGGAAGGTCCTCGATGGGAGCATGGTGGTTGCGGAGTTAAACAAGGGGCGGATCATCTTCCGGATTGAGCCCCCTATCGTTGCAGAGCGGGGTGAGGCCGCCTACGCCAGTTAAGGTTACTTCAGAGGGGCCGCCGCTCGATCAAATTTGTCATTGACTTTCCAGACCAAATGAGGTAGTCCTTCTCGTGCATATCCTGAGAGGGGAGGGTTCATCCATATGGGGCTGACCATCTATTTCCGCGAGACGCGGCCGCAGTTTCTTCTGTTGACCCCGGTCTGCTTCTGCATCGGCCTCGGGACAGCGGCCTGGGTAGAGGGAGGATTGGGCGCCCTCCCGTGGGGGTATGTCGTCATTGCCTTCGTGGGTGCCCTGTGCGCCCATGTGGCCACCAATGTCCTCAATGACTACTTTGATTTCATCAGCGGCCTGGATCTCAGGACGCATCCGACCCCCTTTAGCGGAGGCAGTGGGATCCTTCCACAGGGCCTTATGAGTCCCACCAAGGCTTTGGCCTTCGGTATCGTCTCCCTCTGTATCACGGCAGCAGTCGGCATCTTCTTTCTGATAGTGCGGGGGTGGGCACTCCTCCCCGTCGGTCTTCTTGGGGTGTTTTTGGTCATTGCCTATACCCCGTGGGTTACCAAAAGCCCCGCCCTCTGCCTCATTACTCCGGGCCTGGGATTCGGCCCTATCATGGTTATGGGGACTCATTATGTGCTGACCGGCAGGTATGATGGGATCGCCCTGCTGGCCTCTCTGCTTCCTGGCCTTTTGGTGAGTAATCTCCTCCTCCTCAACCAGTTTCCTGATGTCGAGGCCGATGCCGCGATAAAGAGGCGGCACTGTCCCATCGTCATGGGCCGCACGGCCAGCGCGTGGCTCTACGCTGCCATCGCCCTGGCGGCATTCCTGTGGGTCGTGGTCGCCTGGGCCTTGGGTTATTTCCCCCTCGCCGCTCTCCTCGCCCTCCTCCTGCTCCCCTTGGCGCTCACCACCATCAGGGGGGTGATAAAGAACGCCGAGCAGAGGGAGAAATTGGTCCCCTATCTGGCCCGGAACGTGATCTATACCCTGGCGACTCCCCTCCTGCTCGGTATCGGATTTATGGTCTCTTCGTGAAAGGGCGGTCTCCCGCCCCCCCGAGCCTTCATGGGAGTTTGCCTTCCCGCTGAAGACATGCCATTTCCCGAAGCAGGATGCAGGGGATCGAGCCCCCGAGGGTCTCTGTGTTTGGCGTACCTTTTGCTTGCCACCGGTCATCTATTTATAGTACAATAAATAAATTAAACGCGAGAAATCCCCTGGATAGAGGAGATGAAGAAGGGAATAGTTCGTACAGCTTTGATAATTGGGGTGCTTCTGGTGTTCGGCTGCGGTTACCTCAAGGAGGGGGTTTCTCCTCAACTATCGCCCGAGGATAGGCGTGCCGAGGAGGATACCTCCCCGCCTCCGGAGGCCCTCTATCACTACATGGTAGCTCGAACCATGATGAAAGCAGGTGACCTGAAGGGGGCCATCGCAGAGTATCAGAAGACCATCTCTTTAGATCCGCGCTCCCCTCTCTTATACGTGGACCTTGCCTTCCTTTACCTCAGCACGGGACGAACAGACGAAGCAGTGGCTGCCTGCCGGGATGCCCTGGCTCTGGATCCCGACTACCTCCCCGCCCACCACCTCCTCGGTGGCCTCTACTCCAGCACCGGGAGGCACCAGGAGGCCCTGGAGGAATATCGGAAGGTCTTGCAGATCGACCCCACCTATCTCCAGACCTACCTGATGATCAGCTCCCTCTACGCTGAGATACGAGATTATGAACGGGCAGTGGATATCCTGCACCAACTCCTGGAGAGAGAGCCCACGTACCTGATGGGCCTCTATTACCTGGCCAGGATCTATGCTGAGATGAAGCACTACGATCAGGCCCTGAAATATTACCATGAGGTCCTTCAAATCAACCCTCACTTCGAAGCAGCCCTCATGGATATGGGCGCCGTCTATGAACTGATGGATGACGGGAAGCAGGCCATAGAGATATACAGGCAGATCCTGGAGGTCTATCCGCTCAACCTTCAGGCGCGGGAACGTCTCGGTCAGCTCTTAATCAAGGAGGATCACCTACAGGATGCCCTCGATCAATACCACATCCTCAAGGATATGGACTCGGAGGACCTGAGCGTGCGGGTTAAGATGGGATTAATCCTCTTTCAGCAGGAGCGGTATGAGGAGGCGGCCAGGGAGTTTCACTTTGTTATAGCGGCTCGTCCTCAAAACAGCGATGTCCGATACTATTTGGGGATGACCCTGTATGAAATGGGCAACTCCGAGGGGGCCTTGGAAGAGCTCAAACAGATCCCCCTCTCCGGAAGATTCTTCTCCGAGGCAACGAGATACACAACCTTTATCCTCCAGAAGGAGGGGCGACTCGAGGAGGCCCTGGAGGTGGTGAAGAGGGCTAGTGAGGCCAAACCCGATGATCTGAAGCTGCTCCTCACCCTCGCCTTCACCTATGAGGATCTGGAGCGGTACCCGGAGGCGGCAGAGGTCCTGCAGAATATTGTGGCAAAGGAGCCCACCAACACCGAGGCCCTCTTTCGGCTCGGAGTAGTCTACGACAAGATGGACCAAGACGAGGAATCCATCCGCTCCATGCAGAGGGTGGTGGAGCTCGACCCTCAAAACGCCGATGCCCTCAACTATCTGGGATACACCTATGCCGAGAAGGGAATCCAGCTCGAAGAGGCCGAGCGGTTTATCAAGAGGGCCCTGAAGCTCAAGCCAGAAAGTGGCTATATTACTGACAGCCTTGGGTGGGTCTACTATCAAAAGGGAAACTATCTCCAGGCGATCAAATGGCTGAAGAAGGCCCATCGCCTGACCCCCGATGATCCCATTATCACCGAGCACCTGGGTGATGGTTACCTCAAGTTGAATAATAAGGAGGAAGCCCTGCGGTTGTACCAACGGGCCCTGGAGCTGAAGCCCAAAGAGGATCAGGAGAGGATCTTGAGAACAAAGATCAAGCAGCTGAAAGGAGAGAAAGAACAGTAGCCTCTATAAAAGAGTTATCAATGGGATTGTTGGTGACCTTTGAAGGGATTGAGGGGAGTGGGAAGAGCACCCAGATAGAGCTGGTGAGGGAATTTCTAGAGGAGGAGGGCTATCCCTGTATGGTGACCAAGGAACCTGGAGGATCACCTCTCGGGGGTGGAATCAGGCAACTCCTCCTGGAGCGGGGAGATCTGAGGATCACCCCCCTGGCTGAGCTCTTTCTCTTCGAGGCCGACAGGGCTCAGCATGTGACGGAGTTACTCAGGCCTGCCCTCGATGAGGGGAAGGTGGTGTTGTGCGACCGATTTATCGACGCCACCCTCGTCTACCAGGGATATGGGAGGGGGATGGATATCGGACTG